>CALFHN010000083.1 GCA_937876355.1 uncultured Bacteroidota bacterium
TCTACACCCAAGAAAAGTTTTCGACAGGACATGGCATTCATCATGGTTGCTGCGCTCGCCCCAACAACGGATGTCGAGGTGGCTCGAACCATACCCCCTAATTGAATAAGCTCGACACCGGGCCGGTCCACAAGTTCAAGAGCAGTATGAACACAGGAGGTTACGGCCGTAATTGTAGCATTATGCGAGATATGCCGCGAGACTTCAAGGACCGTGGTGCCTGATGCAAGAATAACGGAGTCATTCTTTTCAATCAACTCGGCGGCTGCCCTACCGATGCGCCTTTTCTCTTCCGAATATCGTTTTGCCTTTTCAGAGATGGGGCGATCATATAGTAGGTGGCTCTGGGGGTTGGCGCCACCATGAGTTCGATGAAGGAGATCTCGGTCTTCAAGACTTCTGAGGTCTCTTCTTACTGTAGCCTCGGATACATTGAGCTCTTGTTGGAGGTCCTGAACAGTTACAAATCCTCGCTGCCGCAACGTTTTGAGAATATGATTGTGACGTTCTGCTGGACTTTGCATGACTACGGTTGTTCGTATGAGCGAAGGGGGTTCTAATAAGAGCCTATTATAGCTATATACGATGCAAAACGATCATAAACAGTCAGTGAGTGATTTTTTTATCTGTTTATTTGCTTGTAATTGATTCCGTCTGTATAATTTTTGGTACCTGTGAGTCGGGGCATGATGGCCATTGTGCAACGTCGCCTCAGGGTCAGTGTAGGTATGTATCCGTTCGATGTGTTTCGGTTGCGCTTCCTTGGTCATCGTCCCTTTAAAGGGGAGGTGACCGAACCTGTAATACGTAGTTATCAAGTTCATGCGCGGAATGATCCAATTTACCTTTGCCCTGGTTGTTGCAAGTATTTGTCAGGGTATTTGGAGCAGTCCGTCACAAGCAACTACTGCAGATGAATATGTTGCGGGGAAAATAGCGGGACGGGTCGTCGAGGCGGAAACCGGAGACCCTCTGATCGGAGCAACCGTATATATCGAGGAAATTGGTCAGGGAGCAGTCGTCGCTCCGGACGGTAGCTATGCCATCATAAACGTCGCTCCGGGAGTCTATACGGTCAGGGCTTCAATGATGGGTTTTGGAACTGTTCGCCAGGGCGAAGTCAGGGTTTCTATTGATCGGACTACGCGAGTGGACTTTGAGCTGTCAGTCGAAGTCATTCAAGGCGAGGAAATTTTCATAATAGCCACTCGTCCAATCATCGAAGTTGATCGCACGACTTCGGCCTCGTACGTGGATTCCGAATCGATCGCAAATTTGCCCGTCCAAGAGATTTCTGATCTTCTCCAGCTGCAATCTGGTGTGACCTACGATTCTCAGGGCCGACTTCACATGCGTGGCGGTCGTTCCGGTGAGGTGGCTTACTTGGTTGACGGTATTCCCGTGACCAACCAATACAGTGGGGGGTCCAAGATTGAGATAGAGAATAACTGGATCCAGGAGCTACAAGTCATCAGTGGGGTTTTTAATGCGGAGTATGGGCAGGCGCAATCGGGTGTCATAAATATTGTTACAAAGACGGGTTCAATTGATCGTTTTTCAGGTGATGTGGGGCTCTATGGTGGATCCTATCTGACTCCTAACACAGACGTTTTCGTTGGAGAGGACAGTCCGTCGTTGGACGAGTACAATCTTCAAGGCAGTCTTCAGGGGCCGATTCGGTTTCTGCGCGATGGTTCCTTCTTTTCGAATATCCGCTATACAGATAATGCGGGTTGGTTGAACGGAGAACAACGTTCTTTAATATCCGATACGGTACCTATTCAGTCCTACATTCAGGAAGCTCAGCAAACGGCTTCCGATATCGATAACCTAGTCGGTATTCCGATTCCGGATTCTTTATTGTCCGGAGATCGATCGCTGGTATCGATGAATCCCAGGCAGCGTTTATCTCTGCATGGCCGTCTCTCTTTTAGTCTTTCTTCGATGCTGACAGCAAGCTACGCAGCTTTCTACAGCGACGAGGAACGCATGTCGTACCAGGATTACAGACGGTATGCCCCGGAAGGGTTGCCCATGACAACGGAGCGCGGCATTAATCACTTGCTTTCGTTTACGCTGACTCCGGATGCACGCTCTTATCTGCGCTTGGGCATTTCCTATCAGGACAACCAGGTTCGCAGTCGACTTTTCAAGGATCCGTTGGATTCTCGCTATCAGGGGACTCCCTTTTCTTCTAACGGATTTGCCTTTGGAGGAACCAGTAATGGGAGATCTGAAGCCTCCAATTCAACATTCTTGGTTAAGCTGCAAGCTGAGCGCCAGGTGAATAGGAGTAATTTGGTCAAGGCTGGCATAGAGTGGCAAAGACATCGTGTGGAAGAGGCATCCCAGGCTACTATTTCGGATGGTCCTGTATATTTGGATCCATCTCAGCGTATTCCAGCGGGCAATACGGCTGGTAACGATCAGTACACAAGAGAGCCCTGGGAAGTCGTGTTGTTCGTGCAAGACAAGTTGGAGATAGACGAACTCGTATTGAACGCTGGTGTGCGTTTTGACCTGTGGGAGCCTAATGCACCAGTACCTGATGACTTTCAAGCCGTAACCAACCCAGAAGACGGTATTCGTTTGGCAACCGGTTTTGTGGATGCCAAGCGATCGATGCAGCTCAGTCCACGTGTCGGTCTCGCTTTCCCTATTTCCTCGCGAGGTGTTCTGCATGTTTCCTATGGTCGGTTCTTTCAGGTCCCTCGATTCTCCTACATTTATACCAACTCCGAATTTGAAGTTCAACTCGGAGATTTGGAGACCATTATGGGTAACGCAGATCTCAAGCCCGAGCGTACGACGGCGTATGAATTGGGTTTGCAATACGCGTTAACATCGTCATGGAAGGTAGAAGCGACGATCTACTATAAGGATATCAAGAATCTGCTTGGGCAGGAGATCATCACTACAGTCGACAAGAAAGTCTATGCGCGATATATCAACAGGGATTACGGTAACACGAGAGGCTTTGCCTTTTCCTTGCTGCGTCAATTTGCTGATCAATTCGGCTTGACGATTGATTATACTTATCAGGTTGCTAGGGGCAATGCTTCGGACCCGAACGCGGTCTTTTTCAATAACCAGACGAGGCCGCCCATGGAGCCGGAGAAGCAGGTTATTCCTTTGAACTGGGACCAACGGCATTCTCTAAATGGATCCGTGATCATGGGGGATCCAAGTGGATTTACGTTGAGCATAATAGGACGCTTCTCGACGGGCCAGCCCTACACGCCGTCAAATCCAGGAAGTCAGCTTACGTCTCAGCTTGCCAATAGCGAATCCAAGCCAGTTCGTATGAACCTGGACATCAACCTATCTAAACGTATCCAGATTGCGGGTCTCGAGACGCGTCTCTATGCGAAAGGGTTCAATGTTCTTGATCGCTTGAACGCTAAATCGGTTTATTCCAGTACAGGGAATGCATTCCATCCCTATCGAACGCTTGGCGAGGCCGAGGTGCTAGCTCAGAATCCGAACTTCACTGTTGGAGAAGTTGATTTACGACCAGATTTCTTCGACCCACCCCGCCGCATCATTTTTGGCCTAGATATTCGCTTTTGATGATGTGCAACAGAGAAATAGCGAAAGACATGTCGAGCGAAATGATGTCAGCATCCGCGGCAAAGAACGGGTACCTAAGACTAGGTCTCTGGGGTGCTCTGCTATTATTGCTTAGCCTATGTCTTCCGCAATCGGTCGAGGCTCAAGATCGAGCAGCGGCAGGAAGAGAATTTCGTCGAACGGGAATTCATGACGGCAACCTAGTTTCTACTCGCTATTCGAACTATGGCAACCTGGGGAGTCGATTTGAGCCACCCAAGATGGAGTGGCCGAAGGGATCGGGCCAATGGTATGGGTTTGAGTTCTTGATGATGGCAGGTGCCGAAGTTCAGGATACGCAGGGCCGATACATGCGAATCGTTTCAGAGAACTACACCAATGCAGGCTCCTTCGACGTCAGTCCTGACGGCACCCATACCTATGGATGGGAGCCGTTGGCTGACTATGTAAATCCAGGATCATTCAATGAACTGGAGTATCCAGCCATGAGTCATCTGGAAGAGACATGGCCTGATCCTTGGCCATTGGACTATCCGGGTGATCCCGGGGCCCGTGATGGGCTGTGGAATGGGGAGTTTGGGGCTTTTGTTCGTGCTGATCAAGAGTCTTACTACGTCATGGACGATCGCAATAATGACGAGTTCGATTACTTTCCATTTACAGGCAGTGCAGCTGACTCCTCTGATTATCCCACGGGTCGTCGAGGGATTGGCTTGCAGGTCGGCGTTCGAGGGTATCAATGGGTAAACGTGCAGGCAGAGGATATCCTGATTGTCCGGTACGATATCGAAAATGTTAGCGACAAGGATTTGACGAAAGTCGTATTCGGAATGTATGTGGACCCTGCTGTAGGAGGTCAAGGTGACTCTGTGGACGATTTCGCAGATTTCGAGCGCCAGGATGATATCGTTTACATGTGGGATCGAGACGGTATAGACAATCGTGGTCGTCCGGGTGTGGGATATTTTGGTTTCGCTTTTCTGGAAAGCCCGGGAGACCCGCTTGACGGCGAAGACAATGACCAAAACGGAATTTCAGACGAGGTGCAGGACGACGAGGCAGGTACTCGCATTGAAGGTCAGGAAGCCATTCTGGCAGAATTGTCATCACGGTATCTCATGACCGACTTTGAAAGCTATTTTGGTAGTCCGACACTTCTTCCTGCCTTGGAATTCGGCGTATGGTGGACGGGTGACGAGGATGTTGATTGGGTACCATTTAATGACCTAAATGGTGATGGATTGAGAGCAGTTGGTGAGTCACTTCTTGACGACAAAGGGTCTGATGGTCTCGGGCCTGATGATGATGGATACCCAGGACCCGACTCGGATGGTACCGAGGATAATGGCCGTCCGGATCAAGGCGAACCTAACTTTGGCAAAACCGATAATGATGAGTCCGACCAGATTGGATTGACTAGCTATGTTCTTCGTCCGGCGGGGAATGTGAGCGACGACGAGCGGACCTGGCTCGAAATGGAGCCCAATAGATTCGGTGGCGAGATGCCCAGTAATCTGGCCTTCATATATGGGTCAGGATATTTTTCTCTTCCGCGAGAAGCCACTCGAAAATTTGCTATTGCGTGCTTATTTGGACGCAACTTGGATGACATACTTCGCAATAAGCGAACGATGCAGAAGATTTATGATGCGGATTATTCTTTCGCGAAGCCGCCGAACAAGTCTCGACTCACGGCGGTCCAGGGTGATCAATCTGCTGTTTTGATGTGGGACAATGTGGCCGAGTTTTCTAGGGATCCGATTTATGGAACAGATTTCGAAGGGTACATGATCTATCGGGCTACAGATCCATCCTTCAATTCCATCAAGACGATTACCGATGCATTTGGGAATCCAATTCTTTGGCAGTCCATCGCCCAATTCGATCTAGACAATGGGCTGAATGGTCCACACCCCGTTCAGATCGGGGAGACAGGGGCCGTGTTCAATACCGGTAAAGACTCAGGTCTTCGTTACTACTATAAAGACACAGGACTGGATAATGGAAGGTCCTATTACTACGCGCTCGTGCCTTACGATGCAGGATATGACATAGACTTTTTTGACCGGGGCATTTCCACTCGTGATAAGCTTACCCCGATCTCGCCGAGCGAGGCCTCTAAAATAATTCAAACGGATCTGATCGGAAACGTCACGTTTGTTGATCGAAATACAGCGGTAGTTGTACCCAATGCACCCGGAGCCGGCGTTCTCATCGGAGGATTGGATGGCGAAATAATACATGAAGGTCCAGGGACGGGAATCATCGAAGTCGAGGTAGTGGTTCCAGATAGTCTAGAGCAGGGAGCGCAGTTCAGGGTCTCATTCACGGATACAACAAAAGCCTTGCTCACTCAGGGAATCCGAATCGATGAAACTCTCAGTAACCGATTGGTCTATGAGGCAGCTGCCTTCGATAGCGTTGATCTCTCTCGCAGGCTACTTTCGGGATTGAATTTCACGGTTTACACTCCTCCGGAGCCCGAGCCACTCACCTATGGATGGACGGATGGCAATTCTAATCTACGTGCTTCAATCGACATCGTTGAGTCAGGTCGATCGGTGCGTGTGCCCGATGATATCGAGATCAGAATGGGCGCCCCGGGGGTTGATTCATCTTTCGTGCAATTCGCCTTTGAACAACGTACGCCAGTAGATTTTCAGATATTCGGTGTAAACTCGGGACTCAAGTATCTATTTATACTCGATGAAACGGGTACGCCTGATGGGCGACTGAGCGCAGGAGATATCGTTACACTCGTGTTTGATCCCGTTGGATTCCGCTTCAACCTGGGCTGGCGCTTCACATTTAGTGGACCCGAGGGTGAAAGTCCCCGGCTTCCTGAACCGGGAGATGTCTACCGTTTGGATGTCAGCAAACCATTTTCATCATTGGATACGATAACCTTTGCTACTCAAGAGACTCGTTATGAGAGTGAAAAAGCAGCAAACGACCTATCCAATATCTACGTAGTACCTGATCCCTACGTGGCCAGCGCATCGTGGGAACGCCCGCTCTTCAACGCAACTGGTCGGGGTGAACGTCGCATCGACTTCGTTAACCTGCCACCAGAATGCACGATTCGAATTTTTAATACTGCGGGTAAACTGGTTCAAGTATTGAATCACGACTCCGTATTCGAAAATGGATCCGAAAGTTGGGATCTGGTCTCCAAAGATGGACTGACGGTGGCCTTCGGTGTATATTTCTTCCACGTTGAGACACCGGATGCAGGGGAAGCAACGGGCAAATTCACCCTAATCAAATGACCTTTTGTAGATTCATACCTGTTGTATGTGCGCTGATTACGGTGTGTATGGTGGTACCCGCTGTACAGGCCCAAGAAGTAGATTCTCCGAATGACAATTTCGTTAAGGACGTATCGAATGCTGGAACGAGCGCCGCTGCCTTCCTTCAGATTGGTGTAGGTGCTCGCGCCATGGCGATGGGAAATGCCGGAACGACGTTGGCTCATGATGCCACTGCATTATTCTGGAACCCTGCAGCTGCAGCCAATCTACGTACGCAAGCGACATTCACTTTCGATCACACGGATTGGTTAGTCGATACCAATTTGGATTATGTTGGTATGGCGTTTCGGGTACCTGGCGTAGGAACGATTGGGTTGAGTGTGTTGGCCTTCGATGCGGTTGATAACCAGCCGGTTCGAACGATTTTACAACCGGAAGGAACTGGAGAATTCTACAGCGCTTCCGACGTGATGTTGGGAATGACGTATGCCACCAACCTGACCGATAGGTTTTCAGCGGGCATAACGGGCAAATATATCCGAGAGACAGTGTGGCACGAGACCGCCAGAGCGCTGGCCGTGGATCTCGGCATTTTATACCGAACTCGACTTGAGGGTTTTGTCCTAGCTGCAAGTATTCTCAATTTTGGGGGCAATATGCAGCTTGAAGGGCGTGATTTACGGCGCGCCTTTGATGATGACCCATCGAATTTTAGCAATAACCAATTGAACGTTAGTTTTGATACCGACAAGTTTTCTATTCCGCTTACGTTCAGATTTGGATTTGGCTATGAAAAAAAGATATCTGATTATCACCGCGTGACACTTGTTGCGGATCTGACTAATCCGTCAGACAATAGTGAATCAGTGAATCTCGGATTTGAATACACTTTTGGTAACACCCTCTCACTTCGGGGAGGCTACGCTGCGCTATTTGAGCGCGATCGCGTCAGTGGGTTGTCGTTCGGCGTCGGCGTTAATCGCCGGCTGTTGGATCGCATTCGGGTCGTTGCTGAATACTCCTACGCTGACATGGGTTACTTGGGTAGTGCTCAGCGCTTCACACTTGGCGTAGGTCGATGATACTATGTCCCCCTCCATCCACTAAAGAGAAAGACGATGAAAAGATGGTTATTTATTCTGGCGGTTCTGGCCGTCGTGGGATCCTTTTCCACGGCTAGTGCTCAGCAAGCACTTTTTTTTAACGAAATCCTTGCCGATCCTGCAAACGATGCCCCTGGTGATGCTAATGGGGATGGTACCCGTAGCTCTTCTGAGGACGAGTTTGTAGAGTTGGTCAACTTGAGTGCGGACTCATTGGACCTAACGGGGTGGATGCTTGGAGATGATGAGCTCATCAACTTCGCTTTTCCTGCGGGTTATAAGCTTGCTCCGCGACACATTTTGGTTGTTTTCGGAGGAGGAGATGTAACCGGAATAGACGGATACGATGCGGATCCGCTTGTGACGCGAGTGTTCAGTGCAGAGGGCACGGTAGGTAATGGTCTTGCCAATGGAGGAGAATATATCGTCCTCAAGTCGCCCGACGGGACAGCTGATACGTATGCGGCTTATGGTACCAAAGTGGGTCTTGGTGCCCCTGCAACTACGGCAACTGATGGGATTACATTCGAATATGGTATGGATGTAAATGCTCCAGCCGGTTCGGACCAATCTGTAACCCGGTCTCCGGACGGGAATATCGCAGACGCCGAGCCTTGGGTCCTCCATTCAACTGTTAGTTCTGCGCTCTTTTCTCCTGGGGTTACAGTCAGTGGCACGAACGTCATTCCCAAGCCCCCTCCGACTCTGACCGTGATCATTAACGAGGTGCTTGCTGACCCACCATCTGACGCTTCTGGTGATGCTAATGGGGATGGTACCCGTAGCTCTTCTGAGGACGAGTTTGTAGAGTTGGCCAACGTATCATCGGATCCAGTTGATATTTCCGGATGGCAATTGGGTGATGATGAGGGTATCGGATTCACCTTCCCTGCTGGCTACATCATGGCTCCTCGAAGCTTTCTGGTAGTATTTGGCGGTGGTGATGTAACCGGTGTTGATGGCTACAATGCGGATCCGCTTTTGACAAGAGTCTTTAGCGCGGACGGTACGATTGGCAACGGTCTTGCCAATGGCGGAGAGATCGTGCTACTTCATTCAGCAGACGGATCGTACGATACATGGCTGGCTTATGGTAGCATGGCTGCTACAGGTGGACCACCTAACACAGATGATTACGAGATCCAAATCGATGTCAGGGCTGCTGCGAATGCAGATAACAGTATCACACGGTTTCCAGATGGTAACGTCAATATTCTGGACCCATTTGTGCAGCATTTGACGGTTGCCAATGCCGCTTTTTCTCCCAATAAAACTATTGATGGCCGTATAGCTGTTCCGCCGCCAAAACCTCAGGTTACGGTGGTGATAAACGAGGTGCTGGCAGATGCCACAGGAGCTGGCGATGCAAACGGTGACGGTGTAATTAGCGCCAGCGAAGATCAATTTATTGAAATCGTCAACACTAGTGAAGAGACCGTTGTTGACCTGGGTGGTTGGCGTGTTGGGGATGAGGGTGGATTGACGTTCACGTTCCCCGCTGGTTACATGCTTGCTCCGCAAGCCATGGTCGCTGTCTTTGGCGGTGGTGATGTCTCCGGTGCACCTGGCTATTCGGCTGATCCGATGCTTACTCGCGTCTTTGCAGCAAGCGGAGCTCTCGGTAATGGAATGGACGTTGCAGGTGACTTCGCTGTGCTTGCGTCAAGTAATGGTTCGTATGACGCTTATGTGGCGTTTGGTTCAAAAGTTGGGACCGGTGATCCCGTGATTGCTGATGCACCTGATGCAGAATGGGAGTTTGCCACTTCCACTGCCGCAGCTGTTGATCAACAGTCTTCGATCACTCGTAATCCAGATGGAAATATTCTTGCACAGGATCCTTTTGTCGTGCATTCAACGGTAAGCCAGGTGGCTTATTCGCCCGCGCAGACGATTGATGTGCTGAATTCCTTGGATGATTTTGTAGATGTTGCGCATCCTTGGGGCACGGGCTATGCCATGCATTTCAATTGGTGGGAACGGGATCGCGTTGAGATTCGCGATGCCGCTTCGCTTTTCCCATTACGTATGGACCAGGGAACGGTAGAAATGTGGTTTCGTCCGGATTCAGTTCTTACAGACGATACCCATAACCCTGATTTCACCTACCTGTTCAGCAAAAACCTAGCCGGTAATAACCCGGGTGACCTGGGACTCGGATGGCGCCGCAGTGAAGGACGTTTGCTCTTCTTTATGCAGGATGGTGCAGTAACGACTAACCTTGAAGGCAGCGATAAAGTTGATGAGGTGTTTTTTCCTCGCTGGTATCATGTAGCCGTAACGTGGAATACCGCGGATTCGATGCGCATTTTCTTAGACGGAGTACAACAGTCCTCGATTGCGTCAGCAGTTCCTTTGTTGGGCGGCAGCATGGCACTGGGCATTGGAAATGGGGCCGCAGATCTGTGGAACGAGCGGTATGAAGGGTTCCGGGGAATGATTGACGAAGTCAGGGTCTCCGTTGTAGAACGGTATACCGAGAATTTTGACCTTCCGACCGCACCGTATGTCAATGATGCTTTGACCTTGGCACTTTGGCACTTTGACGAAGGAAGTGGTGATACCGCTGCTGATGCGACAGGGAATGGGTTTGTCGGTTCTCTTGGTGGTTTCGATTTAGATGGAAATTCGGATCCTGGTTCGGTACCGACATGGGTAGAAGTATCTACGATTGTAGCAAACGAACCAACGGAACTTCCACTGCAATTCGAGCTGTCTCAGAACTATCCTAATCCGTTCAATCCATCTACTGCCATCGAATACCTCGTGCCGGCGCTTTCTGATGTAGATATCCACGTGTATAACTTGCTAGGTCAGCGGGTCACAACGCTAGTATCGGGTCAACATACGCGTGGAGTTCATCGAGTGACCTTCGATGCATCTAGGTATGCGAGCGGAATGTACTTCTATACGCTTCGTTCTGGCACAACTCTTCTGACCCAAAAGATGATGTTGATCAAATAGTACATGAATCACATTGTCCTGAGGTGTACCCTTGTATTGGTTCTGTTCGTCTTGTCCGCTGGCACAGAGGCCAGCGGACAAGCGACGGCTATTCTGTTCCGGTATTTACCGGAGGGTGCTGATTTCACTTCCTCCGTAATACTGGAGGAAGTCGAAGAAGGGCCGTTTATCGACCCGATTGAATTTGCTGCGCGCAATCCCGGCGGTTGGGGAATGAGAGCGCCTAGCTCTGCAGAGTTTGAAGCCCCCGGATCAAGGATTCGTAGCTCAAAGATAGAAGACTTTTCGCAACTTTTTGGACCGCAGATGACGGCCGAAGTGTGGTTCCGAGGTCAAGAATCAAACCAGACTTCCTCATTACTTTCCAATCGCGTTTCCGAGAGTGAAGGATTCACCATTGGACTGAATAATGATATTCCGTTTCTTGAGTTTGCTATTCAGAATTCGACCTATCGCTTGGAAGCAGAGAGGCCTGTAGAGGTCGATAAGAATGCGTGGGTGGCGGTCACCATCATGTATTGGCAAGGAACGTTGACACTCCGTCTCTTTGTTGATGGAATTCAGAATGCGGAGCTCGTAGAGTCACTTTCTGTACCTAGTCCCTATACATTTTCCCATCCAGTGATGGTTGGGTCATCGGCGACGGGAGATGCAGATAATCCAACACTGACAGGAACGTTCACAGGCCAATTATTCGCTGCGGTGATCAAAGGGTATGTTGCTTCGGAAGAGTACCTCAAGTCTGGTATTCCCCATGATGGGGGAGCATACTTTGGCCTGCCTGCCTATCACGATTATCCATTGACTGCTCAACGTCTGCCGGCTGACCTCAGGATACAGTCATCACCCGTCGAAATACAGGATCGCTTTTTCCTTCCGTATGCGAATGATCTGTTTATCCCGCAAGGGACGGCTACTCGAGTCGATGTGTCTGAAGGTGAAGAGGTTCCTTTTGTTTACGTCTCCTACTACCACCGTACTCGACAAGGGACCATTGGATTACAGAACTCTATTGTGGTTGAAATGAGTGCTCGCACCGGACTGGTGCGCCGGACATTTCGACTCATGGGGCAATTGGCGTACTCTCATGCGGGTGGTGTTGCCTACTCGCATGATGCGCTCTACATCTCTTCAGAAGGTGTGTTAGAGCGGTATCCTTTACCCGAGTGGGATTCTTCAAATCCAGTAAAGTACGTGGATCTGGAAGCAGATCTTGATGGAACTATTCGAACTCCGTCGAAAGCATCTTTTGTTTCCGCGTTCCGAGATATGCTATGGGTTGGTGACTACCGTACTTCTTCGGATACGGCCCCTTTTCTGTTTGCCCACGCGCTCGATGAAAACGGGCGCCCAAATCCCGAACCGGCCTACCGCTTTCCGCTTCCAAGAAACATCCAAGGCGTGGACCTCTTCGAGGCTCCTCAGGGAACGATAGTTGTGCTTTCCAGAAACCGATCCTCGTCGACGGCAGAACTACTACGCTACCGCTTGGATGCACTCTCTACGACAAGCGTGGTCTCTCCAGACTCCGTCGTTATCATGCCGCATGGGATCGAAGACCTGTCCTTCCTCCCAGATGGCTCTCTTTGGACCAATTCAGAATCAGGTACCGACTACTATCAGCGTAAGTCGAGCGGCGGCTGGACTAGCTTTTATCCGTTCGTTTACAGCATACCGGCTGTGTCCATACTCGGCAAGAGTGTATCCACCAGCCGGGACGAGCATCCGTTGGCTCCAGATCTGAATATGGAATTATTTCCCAATCCATTTTCGGACACACTCAGGATTTCAGTTTCGGGGAAAGAAAACCGGGGTGTTTCTGTGTTGGTATTCGACTTACTTGGACGACGCGTAGCTACGTTGGCTGAAGGGATGCGAACAGGGCAAGCCCATATAGTGACTTGGGACGCTTTAGATGCTCCCTCGGGTGTATACTTCGTTGTTGTTCAGGATGGGTCGCAACGCATCGTCAAGCCCGTACTCCGTAGCCACTGATGTCTTCCTTTACCCCATATCTGTGGATCGCCCTGCTCCTGCTCGGCGGATGTATGCCCAATGAACCAGAGGACCGAGTTATTGCTCTCGTCGGAGATGCTTCAATTACGACCATGGAGTTTGAGCGGGACTTTGAGCAGGGCTTTCCGGATCTAAAGGAGGGACCCGATCCCACGTTAGCTTATTTGGAACGCATGATTGCAGAGCAACTTCTGGCTCAGGAAGGATACCGTATCGGCCTTGATTCTACCGCTGTCGTACGGCGCAAGGTTGAGAGCCTAACGAAAGAGCTTCTCGTCGAAAGAGTGTTTGAAGAAGATGCTGCGCGATCCGTATCGGTCACACCTGCTGAGATCGATTCTCTTCGCAGGCTCGATGCGATTCAGATTTCGCTCCGATTTCTACCAGCATCAAATCTTGAATCGGCCAAACGCCTTAGACAACAATATATCGAAGAGGGGTTCTCTTCGGCCGTAGCAGATCT
>CALFHN010000084.1 GCA_937876355.1 uncultured Bacteroidota bacterium
AATGCCCATGCGTGAAAAGACACGATTCCATATGACGTCCGAAGATTTTCGTGAGGCCGGCAAGGAAATGGTCGATTGGATTGCAGACTATTACGATTGGATAGGGACTCGTCCGGTGGTTCCGGATGTAGAGCCAGGGGACATCCGATCTGCGCTTCCCCCGCACCCGCCCCAATATGGGGAATCGTTTAAGGCCATGTTGGAAGACGTCGACGATGTAATTATGCCCGGAATTACCCATTGGCAGTCCCCAAATTTCTTCGCCTACTTTCCAAGCAATACGTCTTTCCCATCTATTCTAGGAGAGATGATGTCTGCTGGTTTAGGTGTTCAAGGGATGGTTTGGAAAACCAGTCCAGCATGCACAGAACTCGAAACACATGTGATGGATTGGGTGGTCGAATTGTTGGGACTTCCAACTCGCTTTTTGTCGACTGGGGAAGGTGGAGGAGTAATTCAAGACACGGCCTCAAGCGCTGTTTTGTGCGCCATGCTGGCGGCTAGAGAACGCATCACAAAAGGACTGTCCAATAAATCAGGAACGCCTCCCAATTTGGTGGCCTATACGTCTACTCAAGCGCATTCTTCCGTTCAAAAAGCCGCAAGAATCGCTGGGATCGGGGATGACAATATTAGACTCATAGAAGTCGATGAAACGTTTGCAATGGTCCCTGAAGCCTTGGAAAAGGCCATTCAGGAGGATCGTTTGGTTGGCAAACAGCCCTTTTTTGTATCAACTACGGTGGGTACCACCTCCTCGATGGCCGTGGATCCTGTCTTGGAAGTAGCTAAATTGTTAGACGATTCAATATGGTTGCACGTTGATGCCGCCATGGCGGGGTCTGCAGCCGTTTGTCCTGAATTTCGGGGAATGCATTCAGGAGTTGAACACGCAGATAGTTATTGTTTCAACCCGCATAAATGGTTGTTTACCAATTTTGACTGCAGCTGTTTTTTTGTCGCAGACCGGAATGCGCTTATCGGCGCACTATCCATACTTCCGGAGTATCTGCGTACTGCAGAACACGCGGCTGGCGCCATCGACTATCGGGATTGGCAGGTGCCTCTAGGGCGACGTTTCAGGGCATTAAAGCTTTGGTTTGTGATAAGACATTATGGAATTCAAGGACTTCAATCACATGTGCGCCAACATGTTGATCTTGCTGAACAGTTTGAGAAATGGGTCCTGCATTCAAAACGATTTGAACTTGTGGCTAATCGGTCTCTCAATACCGTATGTTTTGCTCACAAAATGGGCGATCAAATGACTGAGGCTATCCTTCAGGAAGTTAACAAATCTGGAAAAATGTTTGTTAGTCACACCAAACTGAATGAACGATATACGATTCGAATGGTGGTTGGTGGTCGAAGTACTGAGCTTCAACACGTCCGCGCCGCTTGGGATCAATTGTGCAACACAGCCGACGAGGTATCTGCAAATTGAATCACTTGCGACAGAAAATAGGTTTATTTCTAGGGCCGGCGATATTCCTCCTTTTTTGGGTGGTAGGTCCACCCTCAAATCTGAGCGCAGAGGCGTGGTACACAGCAGGCATCGCGCTTTGGATGGCGTCATGGTGGATGACAGAGGCGGTGCCCATACCCATAACTTCCTTGCTGCCGTTGGTGCTGTTTCCAACTTTTAATATTGCGCCCGTCAAAGAGGCCGCTGCTCCCTATGCCAATCCTCTTATTTACCTGTTTATGGGCGGATTTATACTGGCGCTAGGGATGGAGAAATGTGGACTGCACAAACGAATTGCGCTGAATGTGTTGAACAGAGTAGGTACGAAGCCGTCTTCCATAATTGCTGGATTTATGATTGCCAGCGCCGCGCTTAGCATGTGGGTAACCAATACGGCAACCTGCTTGATGATGCTGCCCATCGCCATATCCGTTGTGAAGTTGGCAGAAAATAAATTAGGAGCGGGAAAGTTGTCGGACTTCAGCCCAGCCCTGATGTTAGGAATAGCCTATGCAAGCACTATTGGAGGATATGGAACCCTAATTGGGACTATTCCCAACGCATTGTTTGCTGGTTTTATGCTCGAAACGTATGGTGTCGAAATCGGCTTTGTGGACTGGATGGCGGTAGGCCTTCCAATCGTCTTTGTTGGCATTCCTCTCACTTTTTGGGTTTTGACTCGATTCGTATTTAATCTCGGTACGCGGCAAATCGACGGAATGCAGGAGTTGATTAACGAAGGATTGGAAGGCCTTGGCCGCGCCAGTCGAGATGAAAAAGCAGTTTCGTTGATTTTTGGGTTCGTTGTCATACTCTGGGTAACTAGGCCTCTTTTAGCGGGCACGGTTCCAGGATTGTCCGATACAGGAATTGCCATTTTGGGAGCAGTTTTACTATTTGTAATTCCGAGTCAGAACAAAGAGGGCGTCTGGGACTCGGGTTTTCTAATGGATTGGAATATGGCAAAAACGATACCTTGGGGCATTCTCGTGCTCTTCGGAGGAGGCCTGTCATTGGCTTCGGCCATCGATCAAACAGGCCTTGCCGTTTGGATTGGGGGTATCATATCGGGCATAAGTGTCCTTCCGGTAATTGTAGTAATTTTTGCCGTGGTCACATTGATGGTTTACCTGACCGAACTTACGAGCAATACGGCTACGACAGCGGCATTTTTACCAGTCGTGGCTTCACTTTCTTTGGGTATTGGTCAAAATCCACTGCTGTTGGCAATTCCGGTGACGTTGGCAGCTAGTGCGGCATTTATGTTACCTGTGGCTACTCCTCCAAATGCGATTGTTTTTGGTAGTGGATTTGTTTCTATTCCGCAAATGGCCAAGGCAGGCGTTTGGTTGAACCTTGCCTTTATTATGTTAATTTCAGTCATGGCTTATTTTTTGGTCCAGTGGGTATACGGAGTTGAATTGGGACTCCTGCCTGTTTGGGCACAATAAAATTCTTTCTTATGCATTTATCTTCGTCTTCCGAAAAAATATTCGTCGCTGGCCACCGTGGATTGGTTGGTTCGGGGGTGGTGCGCGCCTTAAAACAGGTTGGTTTTTCCAATATTGTGACGCGTTCCCGATCAGAATTGGACCTCTTGAATCAGGCCTCCGTCAATGCTTTTTTTGAACGCGAACAACCAGAATTTGTGGTCCTGGCGGCGGCAAAAGTTGGAGGGATTTTGGCGAACGACACGTACCCGGCTGATTTTTTGGCCCAAAATCTCAGCATTCAGTCCAACGTAATCGAAGCGGCATTTCGGGCCGGCGTTAAGCGATTGGTGTTTCTTGGAAGCACCTGTATTTATCCCAAGCTTGCGCAGCAGCCATTGAAAGAAGAGTACCTACTAACTGGTCCTCTAGAACCGACAAATGAATGGTATGCCATCGCAAAAATTGCTGGCGTGAAACTGTGCGAATCGCTTAGAAAACAGTACGGTGTCGATTTTATTTCACTGATGCCAACCAATATGTACGGGCCGGGAGATAATTTTGACCTGAATTCCAGCCACGTTTTGCCCGCGATGATGCGAAAATTTCATGCTGCAAAGGGGACTTCTAATTCTGTAGAATTGTGGGGAACAGGAACGCCCAAACGCGAATTTTTATATGTTGACGATTTGTCCTCGGCCGTGATTCATGTTTTGAAAACAGAAGAGGGGCCGTTGCATGCTGCCGCACCGGGAGGATTGATGAATGTCGGAGTGGGTCAAGATTTGGCTATTTCTGAATTGGCAAAAGCTGTGAAACGGGCGGTGGGTAGCACTAATGAAATCGTGTACGACGCTACAAAGCCCGATGGGACGCCAAGAAAATTGGTGGACGTTAGCCGTTTATTTTCGTTGGGTTGGAAACCGGAAGTGTCGCTTGAAGATGGGTTGTCTCGAACGTACGAGTGGTACCTTAAAAACGTAGATAATCTTGACGAATAGGCTGGAGGGTACATTAGTCAAGCATTTTGGCGTGCAATTCCCAACAATGGGGCAAAAACTTCCTTATTCTTCGTATCAATTAAGTAAGAAAGCCCCAATCTGCCGCGTACACGCGATTATTTAGACATTTAATGGCCATGAACCTTATTCAAGA
>CALFHN010000085.1 GCA_937876355.1 uncultured Bacteroidota bacterium
GGCTTGCCTCGCACTCTCATAGCGTATCCAGGTCGGTCAGCGTCCGTCCGGATTTCAACCTCTAAACCGACCTTTTCCAGATATCGCCCAATCTCTTTAGCAAGTGCCGGAGCTTCATCCGGGAGAATCGCAGGTATGTCTATCAGTATTTTGGTACCCGTTAGCTTCTCTTCTTCCAAGATGTGGCGCGCTGCGGACGCGTCAAACGGCCACGCTTTGGCCTCCGGATCAAATCCCAAATGCCGCTTCGTGAGCGGCCCGCTCAAAGGGTCCGCAGCGCCAAACATAACCCCCCGAATCAAAGCGTCTACATCCACTGCCAGATTAATCGCTTTTCGAAGGGGCCTTAACTTCGCCGCTTCGGTTTGAAAATTGAACATGAAGGTTGCGCAGACGGAAGTCGTACTTCTCGCGATCCGAACACCGTCAGCCTCTAACGCCGGTGGAAGCTTTGAAGCCACGTCCGCCTCGCCCGATCGAACGGCTTTAAGGCGCTTTGTCGCACCTTTTTCCGCCTCAAACACCAGACGCCGATTACTGGATTCAAGAACGACCCTTTCACCGTCGGCGGAGACCAGTCGGAAGGCCCCCGTTCCGACCATCGAATCCGCACCGATTCGCTCGGAAAGAACAGGAATTTCGCACAACAAGTCGGTCAGGTCCGCCATCGGTTCCGGAGTTCTTACCAACACGTGTTTCCCTTCAATATCAATCTCACTTCCCTTCAAATAGCCTTTTATCACGCCACTCGTTCCCAATTCTCCAGGGATGTCTTCATCGCGGATGCGCCTAAGCGAGAAGACAACATCTTCCATGCGTAACCAAGATCCGTCATGAAACCGCACATCATCCCGAATACTGAAACGCCAGGTGCGTGCGTCTTCCGTTAGGGTCCAGGAGTCGGCCAGGCACGGACTGAATGTACCATCATCACGAACCCTCATTAACGGATCGAAGATATTTCCCAAAATCGAAAGTCGATCCGCATCGTCACTGGTAATGTGGGGATCAGAAATGCGAACGTGCTCCTGAAGAATCCGAATCTCGTCCATCAGCTATCCGGTTCGGTCTCAGGCAAGGGCTCAAGGTCGAGTAGACGCTCTGGGTTGGTCTTGATCATGGTTCGGATTTCGTCGGCTGATATTCCGAGATCCAGCATGCAAGCCACGAATTCCCGCATTCCTTCGACAGGAGTGGGAAGCGTATAAACGCCGAAATCTGAGCCTAATATGCAATATTTAGCCCCCAATTCTTTGATTTGCTCGGCCACCTTCTTCACTCCGCCGTCTGGAGCCGTATCCATGCCCTCGTCAATGGACATGTATTCCCGCTCAACGTAATAGTGCGTTTTCGGAATGGGCGTGGTGTGCGTGTAGGCCGCCAACGTGTATTCAATAAATGCCCCTTTAGAGGCCATCCATCTGAGTTCTTCCATCGTCGCAATCTTGGTCACCGAGGATGCCACCAGAATCTTTTTGATGCCGTACTGTCCACACAATTCAATCAGGCGAATGGCCTCCTGAACAGAAATGTGTCCCGTATTCAAGTAAACATGGGGATGATCCGCAATGAGGCGAAGAATCTCATCTAGTTGCGGATCGGGGGCTTCGTCAAGCGGAATCCGAATACACCGGTCTAACTCTTCAGTCTTGAAAGACGGATAGAGCTCAGAAAGCGGGACGAATTTTCCGTCCACTATATGACCTTCCCGAGAAGCCTGGAAGTAGGTAGAATGCGCCCCAAAGCTGACAAATTTTGCACCCGTACCATAGTACAAGGCCGTTTTTACGGCTCTGGGATTCATGCCGCCGTACGCCGTGTTCATGATTAGGCCGCCAAACGTCTCAAAGTCTTTTACGACTCGGTTCACAATCCATGAGGTCCCGTTCGACATCTCAAACACGTCCATATACACGATGGCGCGCATCCCGGCGTCACGCGCCTCGATCGCAGCTTCGACCGGATCTACGCGCCGAGGACTGGAAAAAATGTGCGGTCCTGCGTGTACGTGAATGTCGATGGCTCCCTTGAGCAAGTCACGTGAGAGCTCGAAGGAGCGCCCCGGTGGCAGTAAATAATCCTGATTCATATACCTTTGTCTAAAGTTGTCCGAGCCAAATCAGAAATCCGTCTTTCTTGACCGGCATTCCGATGTTCATGTTCATCACTTTTGCGTCTTCAGGCGCATTTACCTGTTGCAAAATTGTGCCAAAATAATCCCTAACGACACCCAAATCGGCTCCTTTCTTCACATCTTGGCCAACGGTAACGGTTGGAAAGTAAATGCCCTCTTGATTGGCCGTTAGCCACCATCGATCTCCAATCACAACGGGCTCCGGATGCTGAATGGCCTCGCCTGCAAGAAAGCCTAACTCCTTGAGCACGTTAACGATACCGCCATGCATGATGGAATCGTCCCGGTCCCCAATTTGGCCGACTTCGGGAGTGATTTCCGGAATGCCGATCTTATCACAGAGACCTTTTTTCGGCCATAACCACCACGCTGGGCGCCCTCCCGTCGGGTCTGGGGGCGGTTCGCCGCGGTAGGTGGACAGACTCACGATTCCAACGCCGAAGGCGCGAGCCATTCGCATGGCGAGCGCCTCAGCTTTTTTGTCTCCAATCAAGCGGCTAATTACATACGGGTGCATCAGTTCAGTAAACTCGCCCCCGTGACAGTTAATGATATATTGGCTGCCCGTCGCGGCCTCCAGCATCATGTCCGCGATTTCCGGATAGGTTGGTGCAAACTGAACCCAGTTCATCAGCGACTCCTCGTGGGTCGCCATGCTGATCACGATGGTGCCCGTGACATCGGCAGGATCAATCTCCCGATACAGCCTCATCGCAGCTTCGATGCCTGCGTACTCGGTGCCGTGTTGGCCTCCAAAGATGGTAATTCGTTCACCCGGCCGGTCGCCCTGAATAAGGCCGATGGGCATGCGCCGAGTCAACCCCGAATCGTCGGTTCTGGACAGGAAATAGGATGATTTTGCCATCAGACTAAATTTTTAACTAAATCAATAAATATGCGTTGTCCGTTGACACATCTATACAATCCGATGTCCGGATCGGTGAGGTCTCCTTGTGCATTGAACGCAATCTCGCCCAGCGCTCCATTGTGAGTTCCGTACTGTTGTGCCTCTTTCAATACAGCCGCCCGATCCAGTGAAGGTGCACGGCGAATGCATTCCAGGATGATTTCAGCGCAGTCGAATGCTTCCGGCGCGTATTGAGGTGAGTCTAGCATGGCCGGATATTTGGCCGCAAAATCAACCAAAAACTTCCTCGCAGATGGTTTCACCATCATGTCGATTCCCGCTAGGCTGTGATAAGGGGGCTCTTTGTCCAGGCTTGGGACTTCGAGAAAAGCGTAGGGCTTGAGCGCATCGCTACCCAGAAATACGGCGTCGAGTCCACGGTCTCGAAGCTTGTGGGTGATGATGTGGGACTGATTCCAGTAGACTGCGAAATAAACGAGATCGGGCTTTGCTTCCATCACCGCATCAATCAAATCGTCGTATTGCAAGTTACGCTCTTTCGCACCATACCCGTAATGAAGCACCGGTGGGGAACCCAAGCGGGTTGCTTCATCCGAAACAATCTTTGATATGGGCTCGCCCCAGGCCGAGTCTTCGTTCAAGATCGCAATTCGTTTTGCGCCCAAATACTTGGCAGCGACCTGGCCCAAGGCTCGCCCTTGAACTTCGTCGTTGGCCACCGTCCGAAAGAAATGGGTGTAGCCCTTGTTAGTCAAGAGTGGGCTCGAAGCCTCAGAACTCATTTGCAGAATGCCGGCTTCGGCATAAATATCCTGTGTGATCACCGCCGTGGCACTGTTTGTCGGGCCAAGAACCGCAATGGCATCCTTCCGATCAACAAACGCTTTTGCGGCAGCTCGACCGACATCCCTATTTTTTTCATTAACGATGACCTCCAGCTTGACATGCGCAGGCAAATCGCCCTTCGCATTGGCTTGTTCGATCGCCATTTCCGCTGCGCAGTACCCTGCTACGGCGTAAACATTGTCATCAGAAAGTTCAAATCCAATTGTTACTGATTCAGGCATAGAAAGGTGTTTTGTAGTTCATTCAAAGTAACTGCGACCGAGGTGGAAGTCCACCGCTAATCGATCAGTCGTGGGTCATAATAATCACGAAGCCAATCGCCGAGCATGTTCACGGAGTAGACGCTAATCATTAGCGCGATTCCGGGAAGTGTGGATACCCACCAAGCGATACGAAGGTAATTGCGCCCTTCTCCCAACATGCCCCCCCAGGTGGGTGTGCTCGGAGGTACGCCCACGCCAAGAAAACTCAAAGAAGCTTCGTTGATAATATTAGTGGCGAGCGCAAAACTGGCCACCACGATCAATGGATTAATGATATTGGGAATGACGTGCCTAACAACAATCGCAAAATTTGACAACCCGAGGGCTTCGGCCGCCGTTATGTATTCCAGATTACAGACCTGCAATGTTTGCCCTCGTGCCACGCGGCAAAACGGTGCCCATGTTGCCAGACTGAGCACGAAAATGACATTGATCAAGCTCGGACCGACCAGTGCCATGATGGCAACAGCCAACAAAATAGAGGGGAAGGCTAACTGGATGTCTACCAAGCGCATGATGACGGTTTCAACCCATCCCCGGTAGTAGCCAGCAATAAGGCCCAGTATGGCACCTGTCACGCCCCCAATAGCAACTGTCGATACACCGACGAGCAAAGAAACCCGTGCGCCATAAATAATGCGACTCAGCACGTCTCGCCCGACGTTGTCGGTTCCAAAAAAGTGATCGCTAGATCCTCCATTTGCCCACGCTGGAGGTGAAAGGCGCATCCGAATGTCGATTGCACCTGGGTCCATGGGCGCTATCAATGGCGCTATGAACGCTACCACAATAAGGAGCGCAAAGACAATGGCGCCGGCCATTGCAATTGGCGACTTGCGAAGTTGTCGGAATATCTCACTCATGTCTAATCCTCGGATCGATGAGCGAATAGCTGAGATCAACAATCAGGTTCACCACAACGAACATCAGCGCGCCGAACGTAATCACCCCCTGAACCAGAGGCAGGTCCCTAGCCTGAATGGCCTGCAGCGTCAACCTGCCTATTCCGGGCCACGCAAACACTGTTTCGGTTATCAATGCACCGCCCAAAAGACTGCCGATTTCGATTCCGAGCATCGTAATGACTGGAATCAACGCGTTTCGAAGCGCATGGACGTAATAAACCCGCCAGTTCGGCAGCCCTATTGCCCTGGCTGTTCGAATGTAGTCTTGTCCTAGTACGTCTAGCATGGAGGACCGTACCAACCGTGCAATTCGGGCCGTTGAGAACGTTGCAAGCGTTATCGCAGGCAATAATAGATGCGCGAACGTTCCTCGACCGGACACGGGAAGCCATCGCAGCCAGACGCCGAATACAAGAATGAGCATAATGCCTAGCCAAAACGTCGGAACCGACTGGGCAAATAACGCCCCGCTCATTGCAATTCGATCGGCCGGCGAGTTTCGACGCACCGCCGATAAAACGCCGATCGGAATCGAAACGAAAATGATTAAAAAAAGCGCTGCTAGAGTCAATTCAAGCGTTGCCGGAAAACGTTCGATAATCAAATCGATAACGGGGACTTGTTGACGGACGGAGACACCCAAATCGCCCCTGGTTAGTCCCGAAAGGTAGTCGCCATATTGCACCAACAGCGGCCGATCATACCCCATATGCTCCCGAAACGCATCGATTTGCTCCGAAGTCCAATGATCGCCGATCATGAGGGTCGCCGGATCACCAGAAAGGAATGTCAGACAAAACGCAATTGTGGCCACCGCCCATAGAATGAAGACAGCCATCAACAAACGTTTTGCTATATATCGGGCCATGGACGGGTTATTGGGTTTGGTCGTAGTGAGTCATGGGCTTCATCTGGGACTGGCTTATTTGTTAGTTGGCCTATTTGTCAGTTGGCCTATTCGTTAATTGGCCAATTCCGATATGGTAACGTTCCAGAAGTGAATTAATTCGTCTGGACGAGGCTTCCAATCGATGCGGTCACTTACGCCGTACGTATCTGGCTGAATATGCATAAAAATCCAGGGCGCTTCTTCGTGAACGATCTCCTGCATCCTATATCCTATCTGCATCCTGCGTTCCGCATCCAGCGCAGTTTGTAACTCCACCCAAAGGGATTCGTACTCTGGGTTTTCCCACCGGTAAAAGTTGGACGGACTTGTAATGGTGAGATCCGCTGCTTCCGTCAAGAGCTCGAATTCGCCCCCAGATCCTTGCATGAAAAGAGATGGCAGATCGTAGGAAAGCAATTTCGATCTATAATTTCCCCACTCGTAGGTCCGAACCCCATTTTTCAGCGTTACTCCTACGTCGGCTAAATGAGCTTCAATAGTTTGTGCAAGCTCGAAATCTTGAATCCATTTCCCGAGAGGTGTGTCCATTGCGTCCAGCTCCAACCCATTCGGGTAACCAGCCTCGGCCAGCAACGCCCTGGCGCGATCTGGATCGTAGGGGTACGCCTCCAAAGTAGGATGGTTGAAAGGAGGGTTAAACATATATGACATCCTCTCGACATGGCCTCCAAAGAGACCTTGGCTAATAGCATCGTAGTCTATGGCATAATTTAAAGCTTGTCGAACTCGCTTGTCTTTCAGGGCAGCGTTGCCGCCGTTTGTCGTGATGCCAATCATCACGCGCCTTCCTCCCACAATCGCTGCAACGTGAACGCCGCGAGAATCATTCAATAGAGCTGCCTGATCAAATGGAAGATCTGTAATGATATGCACCCCACCGGTTTCCAGCTCCGCAATTCGGGTTGATACCTCAGGAATCACGCGAAAAACAACGCGATTTGCAAGTGGGGCAACTCCCCAATAGTCTGGGTTTGCGATGAGGCTAACATGACTATCCCGGATGCGCTCTTCGACGAGGTAGGGTCCCGTTCCAACTGCCTGTTCAGCGCGTTCTGCATCGATTTTGCCCGCGTAATGCCCGGGAGGCAACATGAAAATTTGGGACATATAAAACGGCAACAAGGCCTTGGGGCCATTTGTAGTCAGATTGACCGTGAGGTCGTCAACAATCTCAATACGGATGATGTCTGCCGAGGGGATCGCCACAGAAGCTCCGCCCACGGTCTCCCCGTTCTTGTTTCGTTCGTAGATGGTTTCGATTGAATATTTGACGGCTGCTGCGCCAAATACTTCTCCGTTATGAAATCGGACACCGTCCCTGAGGTGAACTGTCCATGTTGTATCTCCCTCCAATCGCTCCCATGACGTGGCGAGCAGGGGTTCGACTTCCATCTCGCGATTTATAAACGTCAGCGTCTGAAAAAGATGATCCGCGAAGGAAATTTCAACTCGACTGAACATTCCGAAAGGATCTAGCGTGGAAATGTCGGTTGAGTTGGCAACCGTCAGGTCATTCGACTGCCCGCATCCTAAGCTCAGACTTGCCAAGACAACAAAAATGAAGGACTTCCTCATGCTACCACACCGTTTTACGAAACGCACCGAACACGAACCGGCAAAACCTAACAAGAACATTCTTGTAATCCAACTGCACCTACCTCATCAAAAGACTTGGAACTAACATCATTTTGAAGGCGGAGCAATTCGCTTCGCAGCGAGGAACGTTACTGCTGTTCTGAAAAATACGGGTTGATATGCTTTTTAAGTCATCCGTAGGCCGCGATGGATTGATATGCCAGGATGTAGGGAGGGATGCAGATCAGCCAAATAATTGCAAGGACCCCGAGATGTGTCATTGAGGATCATAAAGAAGTTGAAGGGATCGTACACCCTGCCTATTACGTTCCTATATTTGTGAGGTTTGTAGGAATCGAATGATCTTCGAGCGCGTCTATATTATGACACTACGCACATGCAAAGTAACGATAACACGTCCGCTTAGAAGCGTATAGAATCAGGCCAATTATTAATGATATCCAGATTTCGGTTAGCGGCACTTGCCTGCGTTTTGCTGAGTTCAAGCTCGGCAACTGCCCAGGTCACTTCAAAAGTATTAAATCCTGACATTAGTTTGATTGGGGATTTTCGAGCATGGTACACATCAGTCGGACCCCGCAATGTAGATATGGAAATGCATGAGGTGGAATCGTCATTTCGGTCGGTCATTGATCCATTTGCCAGAGCTGACATTTTTATTGGAATGGGTCATAACGATGGTGAATTTGAATTTGAACTGGAAGAAGCCTATCTGACCACCTTGGGTTTGCCGTTTCAATTACAAGCGAAAGCGGGCAAATTTCGAAGCAATATCGGCAAAATCAATCGTTTGCATCCACACGCGCTACCTTTCATTGATGTACCGGCCGTTTATGCCAATTTTTTTGGTGATGAAGGCCTAAACGATCAGGGTGCTTCCTTGAATTGGTTGGTGCCAAACAGCCGTTTCTATCAAGAACTTTCCTTCGAAATGACCCGTGGACCGGGCGAAAGCGAGAGTTTTGCCCGAAACGATGGCAACAAGATGCTTTACACGAGCCATCTAAAGAATTTCTGGGACCTATCGGACGATGCCAGTCTGGAACTCGGAGTAAGTGGATTGGCCGGCCCAAATAACGTTGGAAGCACGACTACAATTGTTGGATTGGACGCCACTTACAAGTGGAAACCGCTCCAATTTAATACTTTTAAGTCCCTAACGCTGCAGTTTGAAGCGTTTCAAAGCAGGAAGGATATTGGTTCAGAAATTATCATTGCAAATGGGATGTATGCCCTTATCAACTATCAACTGGCTCGGCGGTGGTTCTTGTCGGGCCGCTTTGATCATGCCGATCTTCCAGAAAATCCCGATTGGAACGAAAAAGCGATTTCGACGACCCTGGGTTGGTATCTAAGTGAATATCAAAAAATTGAACTAGGAGGGCGCTCGTCTTGGGGCCCAGATCTTGACCAATCATACCAAGCCCTGCTCGGCATAGTATTTGTAATTGGTACACACGGGGCTCACGAGTACTAGAATTCCTACGTACTTTGACACCATTCAAATGACTTTAATGAGCGATGAAATAATGACCGTGATTCGATTGAAATTTGTGGTGCAGGTTCTTCTTATGGGCCTTTTAACGATGTCGGCCTCAGCACAGAAAAAGCTGAACGTAGTCACGACGCTTACTGATCTTCAGCAGATTGCCGAGCAAATCGGCGGTGACAAAGTCAAGGTAATTTCGATAGCGACGGGGTATCAGAACCCCCATTTTGTCGACCCAAAACCTAGCCATATTTTGAAACTCGGGCAGGCTGACATGTTCATTACCACGGGCTTAGACCTAACTAACGGCTGGGCTCCGCCTCTACTTGCAAGCTCTAGAAATACAAAAATACAAGCTGGAACTCCCGGATATGTGGACACCTCCATTGGAATACCTCTCTTGAATGTTCCGACCAGCGTTAGCCGAGAGCAGGGGGATATCCACGTTTTCGGAAATCCTCACTATTGGTTGGATCCAACACTTGGGCATATCATCGCCCAAAACATATTTAACGGCCTTGTTAAGCTTCAACCCGCAAATGAGGCCTATTTTCAGGCCAATTTGAAAGTATTCAATGCGACGCTAGATACCAAAATTTCAGAGTGGCAAGCCAAAATGAAGCCATACGCGGGCACAAAAATCGTCGCGTATCACGATCAGTGGCCCTATTTCGAGACGGCCTTTGGCCTTAAAATAATGGGGTTTTTGGAACCGAAGCCTGGGATTCCACCTTCGCCATCCCAGTTGGCAAAAGTTATCAATACAATGTCAAATGACGGTATTTCCGTAATTATCATGTCGCCGTACGAAAAGGCGGACGCCGCAAATCTGGTAGCTGGAAAAGTAGGTGGGTCGGTCCTGACATTAGCTACATCGGCTGGGGCCTTTAAAGAGGTCAAGACGTACTTTGATGTGTTCGATTATAACGTTAATCTTATTGTTGCAGCTTTTCAAAAGACAAGCCACTAGAAAGGGCTCCCACCTTAATATCTGTTCACGTTAATGGAATTGTTCGCTCTGGATTTTGTGCGAAATGCGCTCATTGTTAGCGTCATCATGGGGCTTTTGCTCTCCTACCTTGGTGTTCACGTCGTAGGTCGGGGAATCGTTTTTGTTGACCTTGCTTTGGGACAGATTTCCATGCTTGGGGTGGCTTTTGCCGCTTACTTCGAAATGGATCCCTTAATCATTTCTGTGGCATTTACGTTGGTCGGGGCGTTATTGATGTCCTTCATCAAAGTGACCGACAAACGACTCAAGCTCGAATCGATTATTGGGATTCTGTATGCCGTTTCCTCGGCTGTGACGGTTCTGCTGATATCCAAAGCAGCCCACGGAGATGCAGATATTCAAGAAGTCCTATTTGGAAGCGTTTTTACGGCTACCAGCGCGCAATACATCCCGATGGCGGTCGTCTTCGCCATTTTGGGAGTCGTCCATTTCATCTTTAGGAAGCAATTTTTCGAGATCACCAAAAAATTTGAATCGCGGGATGTTGAAAATTTGGGCGCATTTAATATTTGGAACTTCCTGTTTTACATCTCCATTGGACTGGCCATCGTGTTGGCCGTTCGGATTGGCGGCGTTATTCCCATCTTCGCCTACCTCGTAGTACCGCCGGTCTCAGCCGTTTTAATGACCCGTACCAATACTAGCTTGGTGTTGATTTCGCTCTTGGTCGGTGTCGTTGGAAGTATTGCCGGCATCTACTTCTCCGTCACCTTCGACTTCCCCGCTGGCTCTTCCGTTGTAGCCATGCTCGGGGCGATCTTTGCGGTCGCCGCACTCGTGAGGTTGGTGCGGAGGTAGGGTTCCTACCTACTTCTGCTGATCGCCGAATTTGCAAATAACGAGAAAGTTATATCGTCGAAGATCCGTGTCATTCAACTGGAACCCCCAATACCAGAAATGATATAATTATTATACCTTTTGTATATATTCGATCTAGACAAAAGTCGCTCCAACGAACTAAAACACGGAATTAACTTCGTGGAAGCTCAAGCCATTTGGGATGACCCTTACATGATAGAGTGGCCCGCCCACTCTAATGAAGAGCCCAGACGCGCAATCACCGGCGCTTTTGATGGCAAGTTGTGGACAGCAATTGTCACACAACGCGAAAACACAATCCGCATAATATCCGTACGAAGAGCACGAAAAAATGAAGCCCAAAACTATTTCAGCGGCCGAATTTGATCGGCTATTTGACGAAGGACATGATATCTGGGAATACTTGGATCACTCCAAGGCACGTCGCCCTAACTTGGAACCGAAGCGAGTTAATGTAGACTTCCCGAAGTGGATGGTCGCCCGTTTAGATGCGGAGTCAAAACGGTTAGGTGTAACCCGGCAATCGCTTATCAAGACTTGGATCGGGGACCGCATGAAACTGGAGGAAGAGAAGGGTAAAAAGTCTTAAAACCGAAGCACGTTACGGATCTTGGGGGCCGTCCATTTCATTACATAGGTCATACCCCTGACGGATATTCCTCTTCAACCATTTTCTTTAGGCGTGTCAGGTTTTCTTCCTTATAGGCCAGTTCAAGAAGCGGCGCCAGCTCCTCATAGACCAGATCCCAATCCATGGTTTCGCCGCTTCGCTGGATGATGCGTTGGATATCTGCCCAATCCCTAAGCCTTCCTGCAACCGTCTTCATGACGGTCAGATCAATAGCCGAGCAGATGTGCAACGGTGCATCGAGACCATAATCTTGGTCTACCGCACGCGCCATCATTCGACTTTCGTATGGAGTATAGCCGATCGATATATCAACTTGTTTTCCCTTTGGAGAGACACCGAGATACATTCGACCTACCGAGAATATTTCTCCGGAATCCTCAACTCGTGACTCTAAATAGTGGTCCAACACGTCAAAAACGTCGGATTCCTTGCCTAACTCACAAAAAATGGTCAGGTCGACATCATCCGTTTGTCGTACTTCTCCCCAACGTTGAAGGGCGACCCCTCCAATAAAACAGAATTTGATTCCGTTTTTCTGCAAAACCTTTTGCAGATCCAAAGCTTCTTGAAAGAGGTACGTTGAGGATTCCCTCACAAGGTGGACGTACGGAAGCGTATCGAGCCATTTTGCGTGAGTCTGGTTCTTCAGGTCGCGCACGCGTAGCTCTTCCGCGCGGCGGTAGCCCCACTCCCTATCTATTCTATTTCTGAGTGTTTCGATGTCCATAGCATAAATATAGACTCTCAAAGCAGTGATTCGTAACGTAATCAACCGCGAGAATTTACTTCGAAGGGTTGAAATCGGTCACCCGACCTTAAGCACGAGCTCGGATAACTACCTTTTCGGCCTTAACTCCGCCGATAAGTTGACCAAAACGTGCAGGTCAACCACCCTCCGTTCAGCGTCTCGAGCTTCCGTGGAGTTTGCATCGAAATTTGCGATCAAGAACCTAATTCCATCCGAAAACACTTCAAATAGATTGGTAGTAACCATCGTTTCATTGATGGCGCTGTTGCTGGGGACGCCTATGGGCGAAAACACAGGCTCTGTTTGAACTTGAATGCCTTCAATGTGGCCGTCTACATTTACCGCATAAATCATCGATTCGTCGGGAGCCCATTTGGGTAACGTCATCGAATTGTTCCATAATGTGACAGGGGCGCTGTTTAAAGCCTCCATCGATTGGACATAGATACCGCCCTGGTCCTCGTATACCACATATTTTCCGCTGGGCGAGAAGTCGAAGTGGCGTCCGTTGCCACCAGGAGTCTTGAAGGAAGGACCGTTCAGATTGAAGGCGCGACCATTTTTAAGGTTGTACAGAACAGCAACCGTCCCTGCGTCGATGGAAGGCGAAATCCCAGCCGCCATGACCGCCCACTCGTTATTCGGCGAAACGGCCAAATCAACAAACTCCGGGGTCTGGTCGTTGAATATTTTCCTCGTCGCGCCTCTACCCGTGGCTGCCATAATATTGAGGGCATCACTGGCGCCGTTGGATATAAAATAAAGGGAATCGCCTTTGGCGTTCCATGCTGGATAATCGCTTCGGCCGTCCGTTGTCAGGGCTCTGCGGGTCTTGGTTTCAAAATCCAGTATCCAAATGTCCCGAGCCACGACCCCATCCGGCTGGACGTCTCCTTGAATGACCACAGCAGCCATTTTTTGATTCGGGTGAATGGATCCGCTTCTGTAAATGCCGCCCGGAAAGGTGTCAATGCCTGTTTCAATTTGTAGTGATCGCCCAGCTTTTCGTACAACCCCTGGAAGGCCAGGTCTCGATTCACGAATGGCTCCCGTATTCGTGCCCACATGAACGAGCGTGCCCTCGAGAGAAATACTCATTCCTTCGGGCTGAACGTTGCGTTCAACGGAAACCAACGGGCCGGTGGGTTTGAGCGTCTTGATATCGAAAGGAAGGGCTACCAGATCGCCGTTAATCACAAAAATGAGGCTTCCTGAAGGGTCCCACTGAACCCGCCGTCCTGGATAGTCTAAATAGCCAAGGTTTTTTCCTGACTCAATGTCCCAGAATCCGATTTTTTCTAGAGGATCGGCGAACTGGGCTGTCGCGACCAAGATTTTTCCACCAGGCAGAACATATGGAAAGTCAATGTCCTCTTCGCCGTTTAGTGAATCTCTAGCAATGACTTGCCTTTTTTCGGTCGTCGTCAACGAAACTCCCCAAACCGAAGTACGCTCCTCATAAACGATATAGTCCTCAGAGGCCCATTCTGCTCGTGGTCCACCCTCCCAAGTCTCTATAATATCGACTATCGCCCCAGTCGAAATTGTAAGCCGCTGAATTCCCGCAGAGGTAGTGAGCAACAAGTCTTCGCCGTTGTCGGAAAACGCTGCATGGACGTATACTTCGGGAAGGTCATAATCTCTAAATTTCCCAGTTGAAAGGTCCAAAACACGAACTAAATCCGTCAGAAAGGCCACTTTATCGCCCCTAGGAGAAATGTCTAGCGAGGCAATGACGCCGCCAATAGCAACCGGCTGGATGAGTCGTTTGGGCGAAATGGTGCCCTGCGGCCCGGGGGTTGGCCAAACCAGCCACATGAGCGCTACAACCAGGGCGCCCACGAGCCCAAAGACAATGGGAGCCACGCTAGGTTTCTTAGCGGCGGCGGAAGGAAGCGCGGCCGAGGCTGCCGCTGGCATCGAAGCCACACTGGCAGTCCGGCTCAGGCCCGCACTTTTTAAGTCCACGGTTCTAAGGTCCACCATCAAGTCCGAGGCAGTCTGATACCGATCCTCTTTCTTTTTGGCCAGAAGCTTGGCAATGATCCATTCCAATCCCATCGGAACGCCGGTCCTTAAGGCGGTTGGCGGCGCCGGGTCTTCATTGAGAATGGAGTACACAACCGCTTGCTCGTAGTCCCCACCAAATGGGCTTCGTCCAGCCACCATTTCATACAAAACCACTCCTAAAGCCCATAAATCGGCGCGACCGTCCACTTCTTCGCCCCTCGCTTGCTCGGGGCTCTTGTAGGCAATGGTCCCCATGGTCGAGCCCAACCGTGTGAGCTGCGTGGACTGGGCCGTTTTGGCGAGCCCAAAGTCCAGGACTTTGGGCTCGCCCTTCGCCGTCATCATCACATTTGCTGTTTTGATGTCCCGATGCACAATGTTTTTCCCGTGCGCTGCTTCCAAAGCGCTCGCTATACTGGAAGCAATCCGTACCGCCTCGTCCAGCTTCATTGGGCCGGCTTTTATCCTGTCCTCGAGGGATTCGCCATCAATAAACTCCATGGCAATAAAGGGCCGAGGTTCGTCCTTCGCGCCTCCTTCGGGCACCGCTTCATCAATCTCGTGGATGGCCGCAATATTGGGATGATTAAGCTGAGCTGCTGCTTTGGCCTCTCGATAGAAACGTGCCCGGTCGTCGGAATTGGCCAAGGCCGAGGCCGGCAACAGCTTTAGTGCTACGGTCCGGTCGAGTTTGGTATCTTCCGCTCGGTACACGATTCCCATGCCGCCCCGACCGAGTTCTTCCAAGATTCGATAATGAGATAGCGTGGTGCCGATCATGTACGTGTGGGGATCTTAAAAGCGTGCGATAAATGTGAACTGTTCTGATAATACGATTAAACCGGAAATCCATCTGCGGACTACAAGCAAACTTTCATCTCAATGTTCTACATTTCATCAACTCCTTTCACTAATCTGATCCCCCAACATCCGAGGACAAAGCACTGAGCGATTCATTATTTAAAGACAAAGTGGTCTGCGTGGCCGCCTCTTCGGCCGGGCTTGGATTTGGCATTGCGGAGGCGGTGGCCAAACAAGGCGGAAGCGTTTCAATGGCCAGCCGGACGCAATCCAGCATCGAAAAAGCGGCCAAAACGCTGTCCGATACACATGGAGCAAGAACCAAAGGCTATGTAATGGATGCCACGGATCCTGCGTCAATTTCAGCCTGGATAGACGCCACCGTACGTGATTTCGGGCGAATTGACGGATTAGTCGTCAACGCCGGAGGGCCCCCTCCAGGAAAATTTGACAAGTTTACGGACGAAGAGTGGGCCAAAGGGTTTAATTTGACCCTGATGAGCGCCGTCCGCATGATTCGGGGTGTTCTTCCGACCATGAGAAGCCAGGGATCTGGTTCGATCGTAACTATTACATCGTCATCCATCAAAGAACCAATCGATATCCTGTTGCTTTCGAACGTGTTTCGTTCGGGGGTTGTGAGCCTCGTTAAAAGCCTATCTCCTGACCTTGCCAAAGAGGGTATCCGAATCAACAATTTGGTACCCGGACAGATCGACACGGATCGGGTGCGGGCGAATGATGAGTATGCATCGACTGCGCAAGGACTGCCCATTGGCGAAATTCAAAAACAACGCTACCAGGCCATTCCCATGGGACGCTACGGCACGATTCAAGAATTTGGAGAAGTAGGCGCCTTTTTGCTCTCTGATTCCGCTCGGTACATCACTGGTGCAACCCTATTTGTTGATGGTGGAAAAAGCAAAACGGTGTGGTAGGTTGCAAAAAAACTGAGGTCGTCCTCTACGCATTACGTGTTGTTGAAGGAATGACGGGGAACTACCTTTCGTCTTTAAAGCAGTTGAACGAACTCGGCGCCGTGGTTCGCTCGTTCAATGTCCGCTAAAATTTGAATTTTTTTGCTCGATGGTCAAGAATATGAAGTCTCGTGGATTGTACTCGCTCGTGTTGGCGATTTGCCTTTTGGGTATTGCCGACGTTGCAATTGCGCAAGAAAAGTCAGTTCCAGAGTATCTAAAACAAGCTACGGGCAATGATTCCCGCTCCATTCGGCGTGATATCCCCCTTACTAATGCTATTCGCAAGGCGTACGAAGCCGGTACTCGGGACTTCTCAGGCGCTCCGGGAGTTAATTATTGGCAATTACAGACTGATTTCAATATTGAAGTGAGTCTAGATCCATCGACACAAAAATTGTCCGGTGCCGAAACCATCCTGGCTCATAACAACAGCAACGACGAATTAGACCAAATTTATCTTCGACTAGATCACAACATCTTCAGGGGTTTGGTCCCGCGCGGCGGATCGGTTCCTGCAGAAAACACGGAAGGAATGGTCATTACTCGACTTCGGGTAGACGGTCGTGAAGTGGACCTGAACGCCAGAAGAGCGCAACCGCGTCGCGGACAAGCTGCGCCTGAGCCGACACTGAGCGCCTCTGGCCTAGATCAGACCCTGGCCATGATCACATTGGATCAGCCGGTTGCCCCAAACAGCACGGTTTCTCTCGACATCGAATGGAATACAAAACTTCCAGGCGGCCCCAATGGCCAAGCCCACCGCATGACCCAACGCTGGGAAAATGAGCTGTTTCAGCCTACCCAGTGGTTTCCGCGACTTGCCAAGTATGACGACCTACGCGGTTGGGACACCAACGTATACCTAGGACCCGCCGAGTTCTATAACAATTTTGGACGGTACGATGTCAAAATCAACGTGCCGGGCGGATGGATCGTTAGCGGAACGGGTGTTCTTCAGAATCCGGAAGAAGTGCTTACCGAAAGTGCCCGCATGAATCTGGCCAAAGTCCTTGCCTCCGACGAGATTACGACCATTGTTGGACCGGATCAAGTAGGTCCTGGTCAGGCGACGGCGGAAGGAGAAAGTTTAACCTGGCATTTCAAAGCCGACAAAGTGAACGATTTTGCTTGGCTATCTGCACGCAAATTGGTCTGGACGGCAACGAGAGCCAATATTCCGACCAAAGGATATATTCCTGTCAATATGTTGTATCTGCCAAGGAATGAGAATTTGTATGAAGGAGCCGCCGAGATTGCACGGCACGCGCTAGAATACTATTCGAGCCTTTGGGCCCCGTATCCCTTCCCGCAATTCACCATGCAAGATGGCCCAAGCGCCGGCATGGAATACCCCATGGTTATCAACTCCAACCGGGGAGCAGCGGACCATGAAACGGCTCACCAATGGTGGCCCATGATGGTGGGTACCAACGAAACGTGGTACGGCTGGATGGACGAAGGTTTTAACACCTACATGAACATCCTTTCCGCTGCAGATTCCAGGGGTGTGCCTGCCGATTTGAGTGGCCGGGGACAGAGTTACGGCCTCATTAGCGGCGATGAATCTGAGCCTACACTTATGTATGCGGCCAATTATGGCGGCGATTTGTACCGGTACCAGACCTACCAAAAAGCGCCACTAATGCTGGCCATGCTGGGCGGAATGGTTGGTGACGATGTGGTACAAGCTGCCATGAGCAAGTACACGCATGCTTGGGCGTTTAAGCACCCCTCTCCATGGGACTATGCTTTCTTTATGAGCAATGAGCTCAAAATGGACCTCGGATGGTTTTGGAATTATTGGCTGTTTACCACAGAGTCGGTTGATGGCTCAATTAAAGAGGTCTCACCCACTCCCAACGGACTCAAAGTAGTGATCCGCCAGGACGGTCAAATGCCATCTCCGGTTGTATTAAAGGTTGAATTTGAAGAAGGAGGACCGTTTAGCCCGTCCATGGGGAACGCGGTTATGGTCGACGATAAAACGGTTATCGTGACGTGGCCTGTCGATGTGTGGTTTGGGGGATCGAAATCGTTTGAAGCCGAATTAGCTTTCGGAAAACGAGCCATATCGAAAATCACCCTTGACCCAGAAGGCCGTTTCCCAGACAGGAATCCAGCAGATAACGTTTGGAAGAAGTAAGCACCTCAACGTTTTGGCGATAGTGCCAGTTCGTGTAAAGTGTTGATATGTTATTGATACACAGGGTATTTGCGACTTGTTTTAAAGATTCTCAAATGGTAACCTGAGTTCCGCTTTCGAACGGAATAGGTCAAGACGTCTTTTCGGTCCCATTCTGACAATCGGAAATGATGTTAGTATCCCGTTTCGTCCCCACCGAAGCAGTATAGACTCTGGTACCAGTTCAGACTTGAATTCTAAGTCGACAATACTACTTACTTTATTTTGCGCCGTTTTAGCAACGGACGTAACGGCACAGACTGCCTTCGAACAGGCAGTAGTAGGCGTCGGCAACATTGGAGTAACCGTCACGAACGTTGGATTTGTAGGCCGCGCCAATATCCGGAATAATCCGACTGGACCGCCTTCGTTTGAATACCCACTCGATTCGGGGGTAGAGCACCTTTTTGAATCAGGGTTATGGATTGGAGCCTTACGATTTGATGGAGTGACTTCCGTTCGCACCGGAGCTGTGGCATCCTCTGGAGGATATTCGCCCGGAGGCGGTGGGTACGAGTTTGCCCCGCTTTCCTCTATACTGCAACGAAGTACATTACCGACCTCAGAAGCGTTTACCAGACAGGCCATAAGCCATTTAGACTATTTGTCTGCGTTTACGGACACGTCGGCCGTATTGCCCGGAACATCGATTCAGATGCCCGACGCGGCTGGTAGACTCGGGATGAAAGTTGTTTCGGAGTTTTACGCGTGGAATTTCCCGTTTACTGAAGCATTCGTAATCGCGAATTATGACATCATCAATATCTCATCCCAGCCATGGGATTCGGTATATGTTGGTATGTACCATGACATTGTGACGAGAAACGTAAACACGACTAACGAATCGGGTGGTGCGTTTTTTAATAAGGGCGGGTACGGATTTATTGACAGCCTTCAGACATCATATGGTTTCAATGCAGGGGGCCCCGAAGAAACACTCAACACGTACGGCGGAGTGGCATTTTTAGGTGCAGAATGGGTTGATCCGCGCACTAGTCGAAAAAGATTTTTTCATCCGAATGTAGCACAAGAATACATTTCAGATGGTTACGCGCCACCCAGAGTCAATCCTCGTTGGTGGCTGTTCAGTGGCGGAGTAGACGAGGAATCAGTTCCAAATAACGATGCTGCCAGATACCGCAGAATGGGCGAACCGTATCCAAATCTGGCGCAATTCTCCTCAGAATCTGCCTTTTTGGAAGCGAATGACGCGTGGTTTCAGCGATTAAAAACAGATGGTCAAAGCGCAACTGGAAACTGGATTGGCCTGACCCCGATCGGCCCATTCCCAAGCGTCAACCCTGGTGATACATTAAGAGTGACATTTGCCTTGGTTGCCGGTCTCAAAACGGAAGAGTTCCAGGGACAATCTGGCAAAGCGATTGATACTGCTGAGTCAAGATCCATATTTGCCAGCAATATCCTGTGGGCTCGACGCACCTATTCCGGCGAAGACAATAATTTCAATGGCCATTTAGACTTAGGTGAAGACATAAATAACAACGGGGTTCTAGATAGATACCTCATTCCTGAACCTCCTGCGTCACCGACGGTGCGAGTTGAATTTGAGCGACCCGTCAGCTCGAATAACAATGAAACGGTTGTCGCGCTGTATTGGGATAAATCTTCTGAACTTTCTAAGGATCCAGTTACTGGAAAGTTGGATTTTGAGGGCTATCGAGTTTATCGAAGTAATCCCGGCGACGACAAAGGCGGCGACATTTTGAATCGTGCAACGTTACTTGCGCAATACGACAAACCTGGAAATCAAACCGGGTTCAACAACGGATTCGATAGAATCCAGATGAATGAGGCTCGCTTTTTTGCCGGCGATACAACTGCGTATTGGTACCGACTTGAAGCTAAAAGTTTAAAATTGGGATGGCAGTACCTGTTTTCAGTGACGGCCATCGATGAAGGAGATCCATTAGCTGGCTTAGAATCATTTGAGTCCTCTCGTGTAGCCAATTCTATCCGAGTATTTCCGGGGACCCCTGCGGATGAAGATGGTTCGTTTGAAGTTGGAGTGTACCCGAATCCGTACCGCGTCAATGCCGCATGGGATGGAGAAACGTCACGAACCAGAAAACTCAATTTTTACAATTTGCCGGCCGATTCCGAAATTCGAATTTATACGCTCGCCGGAGAAATTGTGACCACGCTGAAACATGACAGCGCCACGTACTCTGGGGACACGCGCTGGTACAACGATTTCAGTGCGGAAAATCGCATACAGTCTGGCGGAGAACACTCATGGGACTTGCTCTCGGACAGTGGCCTTAGCATTTCCGGCGGCTTATATCTATTTACTGTAAAAGACTTTAACTCGGGTGATGTACAACGTGGCAAGTTTGTCATCATCAAATAACAATTCCACAAACACCAAAGGTAAAAAATGTTAAAAAAAGCTACTACGATGCTGGCGCTACTTATCGTGCCGCTTCTGGTGGGTAATGCTGTTGCCCAACAAAGTGTTACGATTCGTCAGATCAACACGATCCCACAAGGCCAGATCGACCAACTGATGGCCGCTGGAGCCACCCTCACAACAGGCGCTGTTTACGGTGGCTCTTGTGCAGGACTTCTATACGACAACACCTTGTGTGGCCAAGTTGTAAAAATTACAGCTGTGGTCCTTTCTGATCCCTTAAATTCTGGGTTGTCGTCCCCTAATAGCACAACTGGATTGCCAAGCCGAGTCCACGTATTTGTTCGCGACGTAGCGGCAGATACAGAAGGCCCAGAAGGTCATGGAATCCAGATCGTTGACGGTAGTAATCTTGGTGTCCAGACCCTTATTCGTGGCGACGTCATTGAGGTCACGGGGCAGATTACCAATTTTAATTCTACGATTCAGTTTGCTCCGACATCGTTTACGGTCGTTGGAACTCGAAATACAGCAACCGATCCCATTTTTAATCCGATTGTGATCACCTCTGCGGATGCCAATCAAAAAATCGGCCCCGATGGAGCTATCCAGGTCAATTGGGCCAAAGTGGCTGATTTACGCGGGAATTATGTTAAAATTGTAGGTGGTACAGTTTTGACCAGAACGGTTGACAACTCTAGCCGTCCTGATTTTAATGTATCCAGCGACGGCGGAATGACATCGATTAGTAAGTACGATACTTCGCTAAGATTCAGAAATGACCGTGCGAATACCTATCCAGGTTACAACCCTCGCGCGTCAAACGACCCTTTTGTCCCGCCACCAGCAGGAGCTAGAGTCGACTTGTCCGGATTTATGACATTACCTGGTGGTTCTGGATCTGACCCATACTCGTTGGGCGTACCAAATGGCCTAGTCTATGCCATCAACCCGATGGCCGATTCTGACCTGATTATTACGGAATCTCCACCTGCGATTTCTGGCCTGACCCGTCCTGAAGGCGTCCCCGGTGCAGGACCCGTAACAATTACAGCAAGTGTTGTTGCTGATCCTACCCGTACAATCGCTTCTGCTTCGCTTGTTTACTTCACCACGAGCAACGCTACGGAAACGGCCGTGGCATTCTCTGGAGTTACAGACAACGTATATACTTTTACAATTCCCGGCGTAACCAACGGTGATTTTATCACTTACTGGATCCGTGCGACGGATAATTTAAACTCCGTTTCTGAATCTGCCCGAAACCCGCTTCGGTCCCTCCAAAACGGAATCACGTCGATTTCTCATATTCAGCAAACCCCCGATGGCAAGCAGGGTAATTCTCCCTTCTTCAATATGACGGTTGATATGAACATCACTGCGACTGTTCAATTCGCCGACGGAGACACCGACAACTTGGTTCTTCAGGACGACTTCACAACCGGTCCATGGTCTGGAATTATCATTGAACGTCCGAACTCAGGGTCAGGCCTTCAACCGCTAAATCAAGGCGACGTTATAAATATTACACGTGGTCGTATTTTTGAAGATTTCGGTTTGACCCAGATCGATGACAATGGCATCGTTTTCACGGTTGTATCTACAGGTGGTTTTAGCATCCCAGCAAAAGTCATTACCACAACTGTGTTGGCGGATGTAGATCTGGCGGAAGCTTTTGAAGGCATGTTGTTAGAGATCGATAACCCTCTAATTGTATCGACCAACGCGGACGCCCCAAGCGGTCCATATGGTGAGTTTTTGATCTCGTCTGATGGCACTGTGGCAAATGCACTTCGCGTGGATGATGTGTCTACAGGTCTTTCTTACACAGGCGGTGACCCCGGATCTGTCTTTGCTGTAGGACAACGTCTTGATTTCGTTCGAGGAGTACTCTGGTACTCCTTCAGCAATTTCAAACTAGGCCCTGCTTCCTTTAGTGATATTGGTGGTGTAATCAACACGGCTACTGAAGACGATAGCGTTCCTGCTCGGTTTACGCTTGAGCAAAACTATCCAAACCCGTTCAACCCTTCCACTCAGATCTCGTTTGACATTGCCACAACAGGCCATGTCCAATTAGACGTTTTTGATGTGATGGGAAGACAAGTAGCTACGCTCGTGAACAACACCGTTCCCGTTGGTTCGCATGTAGTTACGTTTGACGCTCGGAATCTCTCGAGCGGCGTGTACATCTACCGGATGACGTCTGGTGCTTCCATTCAGACAAAACGCATGCTTCTGATGAAGTAGGTGTTTCATTTTCTGGCTTGTTGTGGGCGCGCCGCAGGCGCGCCCACAACACCCCGGATTTGATTTTTTGAATTTCCCCAAACTCATATCCTTTCGAATTTCGATGGTGGCACTCGCTGCCTTGGGACTCATTGCGTTCGGATGCGACTCATCTCTCAGCGGATCGGCCTTCGAAAACCAGCCACCTGAAACACAATTAAGTGTTCAAGACGAATCATTGCTGGACAACCTAGATGAAGAAAACAGACTCACTTCGACGGTACAAGTATCTTGGTCGGGAGACGACTCCGATGGTTTTGTACAGGGGTATGAAGTTCGCTTTTTCGACCGAAATGAGAGTGGCGACGGCGTAGCTTGGAGTTATACAGAGCGGACTGACTCGTTATTTTTGCTCCCAATTCGTCCCGGTCAAAAAACGTCAGATGTAGTCTTCGAGGCCCGATCAATTGATAACGACGGCGCCGTAGACCCAACCCCAGCATCAACCATTTTCCCAGTCCAAAACAGTCCTCCACAGATCAGATTCAGCCAATTCGACTTGCCTCCTGATACAACGTTTAATGTTGTTTCCTTTGGGTGGACAGCCTCTGACCCGGATGGCAATCATAATCTATCCCGAATTGACATCAGTTTTAATGATTCCAGCAATTTTGTAGCACTACCCGTTGATGTAGATTTTGCCACGTTTGTGGCCGAAACAACCCCGCCAGGCTCAACTGGCCAAACTGAGGCCAGGGTCTTCCTGGGACGCGGTTTTGCATCCTCCTCGATTCGTGTTCCGGGCTTAAAGGTTAATTCGGAAAACATCATCTATATGAGGTCCGTCGACCAAACAGATACGACAAGTACTCGAATCGAGTTTTCGTGGTTTGTCAAAGCTAAAACTGCTGACGTTCTCTACGTCGACGACTATCGTCGCTCAACTCATACACAGATTGCGGACTTCCACCTTTCCCTATTGAAAGAGTACCTCCCGGTCAATACCCCGGTCGACATATGGAATATTACCACTCCTTTTGCAACGGGAAGCTCCGGCAACACGCCTCGGTCTAACTTGTTGCCTCCCAACGCCCAACCGACTCTTAGGCAGTTTTTGGCCGGCTATAAATATATGTATTGGGTTGCGTCAAACAGCACAGACCGAATCGATGGTAACAACCTACCGTTTGCCTCTCAAGTGATGGACCTCTTCTTTTCAAACGGCGGAAAACTGATGGTGCATACACCAATTGGCATTCCACCTGATCCAAGTCAAATTTTGGATAATGCGGCGGCGGTTTTGATGCCCCTAACCACCATGATTGCTTTCCCAGACAGTTTGAGACCATCACTGCGTATGTCCACGGGCACACGAATCACGTCCAATGGCATTACGCTGCCTTCAACAAGTCAGGCCTTGCCTGAATTGAAGTCTAATGCCTTCCTGACCAACACATTGCCGTACGTGGTATCGAGTTCCAATATTATTCCGCTTTATAGCGTTGACTACACCTATGTCACGAGGCTCGGCGGGCGCCAAGGGGCTTGGACAGGATCTTCTGTGGTTGCTTCCATCTCTTCAGATCAGCGCATCGGACTCTTTACGCTCCCATTGATAAATGACCAAACCAGCGCGTCTCTGCTTATTGGAGCAACGGGTTCGACGGAAGCGCCGAAGTTGGCCTTGAAACTGATTCTTGAAAGTTTAGGATTTCCCAAACGATGAAACGTAGCGCCTTTCCATATTGCCTCGTTTTGTTATTACTGATCTTGGGGTCGGTTCAGGCTGCTATGGGCCAGGGCGTACTTTCTGGGAAAATTATTGATGCTGGAAATAAGGAGCCCCTTATTGGAGTGAACGTTTTAATAATGGGAACCACGCTTGGCGGTTCTACGGATTTAGACGGAAAATTCAGTGTCCTGAATGTGAGGGCAGGAGAGTATTCAATTCGAATCTCATACATCGGTTTTGAGACGAAAATGTATACCGGTATCGTTATCACTGACAATGAAACAACAACTCTAAACATTGATTTAGCAGAGGCAATCCTTTCTACCAGCGATGAAATTGTGGTTGTGGGGGATCGGCCCATCGTGGATGTAGAAAGCTCCTCTTCCACTAAAACAATCTCACAAGAACAGATTCAATCGGCCCCCTTGAGGGATATTCAACAGGTTGTAGCTACTCAAGTGGGCGTCGTTCGAGACCCAACTGGATTATACATCCGCGGCGGACGGGCCGACGAAACTGGATTTCTGGTCGATGGCGTTTCAGCCAAAGATCCGTTGGCCGGTACGGGTTTCGGGCTCGATATCGGATCAAACTCGTTCAGCAACATTGAAGTAACAACGGGCGGGGTAGGCGCTGAATATGGAGACGTAACGTCCGGTGTAGTTTCGGTAACAACTCAAGACGGCACCGATACTTTCATGGGGTTTTTGTCCCATAAGCGCGATAATTTTGGATTTAACAGTGATGCGGCTTCTAACTTTGCTGAAGATGTCTGGGAGGCCAATTTTAGTGGTCCGATCATTCGACAAAAACTTCGATTTTTCATGTCGGGACAGGTTCAGCTTTCGGATGGGTTTACCCGTTTGATCGCCACTCCAGACCAAGTCCGATCGTCGTTAGTTGACGGAACGTTTTTTTTGCCGCGCACGGGGAATAGATGGAGTGGGATATCGAAGCTGACTTACGATCTGAATCCTGGAATGAAACTTCAGGGATCGTATCAACGCAGTTTGACTGTCAATCAAAATACCCGAATGTTGCAGGTGACGGGCAATGAATCCATCATCAGCCCAGGCTTCCAGTACGCATTTGTATTGCAGCCCGATAATGCCACGACCTACGCCCATGATAACATCATTTCATATCTCAAGTGGTCTCATGTTCTGAACAACCGCTCCTTTTACAGCGTTCAATTCAGCCGTCTATTTACCAAACTTCGAGCGGATGCCAACGGCAGAGATTGGCGACCTACAAATGTGAGCACGGAACTGGACCCGTCTAGCATTGTCACCTTCCCCGCTACTTTGTTTGTTGATGCAAGTGGCCAGCCCATCGATCCGAATGCCTTATTTGTGCTTCCAGGACCAGGGTTAGTCAACAACGGTGGAATTGCAACTCGATTTCACGATCACTTTGCCGAAGAATATACCCTCCACGCATCCTATACCCGGTTTTCTAGGGATTTAAATAACCGAACCACTCTTGGCTTAGAAACAAAATTCAACGACTACCAATGGATAGACGTGATTCGGCCGTGGGTAGGGGCTCCGATTGGAACGGACGATGGAACGAGCACAAACCGGCTTGGCCAAAGCTCCGATATTTGGAGGGTCAAGCCTCGTAGAGGTGCCCTATACGGCACGCATCAAATACGGTATCGTGGCCTAATTGCCAATCTTGGTGCTCGATTTGAGTACTGGTCACCGGGCAAGTACGTGGACGATTTAATTGACGATCCGCTCGCTCCAATTCTAGATGGCGTGCGCAAGAATTACAAGGACCATACCATTCCGTTGTTTGGGTTGAGGACTAAATTTCGAATGTTACCCAAGATCCGCGTATCCTTCCCGATCACTGAAAATCGGGTCATGTTTTTCAATTACGGACACGCTACAAAGTTACCTCACCCAACATTTGTTTATACCGGGTTAGATCCATTTTTCCAGGATCGTTCGTTCTTTTCTGATCTCGGAAATCCTGATATTTCCCCCGAAGTTGACATTTCTTATGAGTTGGGGCTAAGAACGCAGTTTTCACAGAACGATGCATTAAACGTAACTGTGTTTTGGCGTGACAAGTTTGATTTTATCACGGTTCAAAATGTGGTCGTTCCAGATCCAACCGGACGCGAAGTCTCAAGAGCGTTTCGGGTGAATGGGGATTTTGCCCGGGTTAGAGGAATTGAAGTTAGCTACTTGAAGCGGGTTGGAGATTGGTTCTCAGGACAAATTTCGGGTTCGTTCTCAAAAGCAACGGGACTTTCCTCTACGAACAACGATGCATTGTCTGACTTCCTGGCCAACGGAGATATTGACAATACGTTTGAAACCCCTCTCGCCTGGGACCGTCCTTTCGATCTGAAAACAAGCCTGACCTTTAAATACGACAAGGAAAAACCACTTTGGGGCATTCGTGGCTTAAACCACCTTTCTCTGTTTTTATCCTCAACTATCCAAAGCGGACAGCGATACACACCCGTCGAGTTCAAGGGTAACGAAGTCAATCCGTTTACTGGCGCTCAGGATTGGCGACCTGTTTATGAAGCCGTTTCAGATCCTGCAAAGCGGTTTTCAGAAATTGGAGCTACGTGGTGGTGGATTGACTTAAGCTTGCAAAAAAACGTCGCTCTCTTTTCGACCAATGTCAGATTCACCCTGGAAATCACCAACCTTCTTAACCAGGAAAACAGCGTTATTATAAACCCAGTGACGGGCGATGCCTATCCCAACGTGAATGCGGCAACTACGGACTTTACGACTCTTCGCGGGAATTCAAATTTTGATGTGACCACGGGTGTGCGCGACCCTCGATACGAGGATCCCAATTCATCGGGTAGCCCTCCGTTTAATCCTGCGCGTTTCCTACCAGGTCGTCATATCGTATTGGGGGTTTCATTCAACTTCTAATGCGCAAACGAATCGCCAAATTATATTTCTTGTTGGCCGTGTTTCTCGTCATGGGAAGCGGCTCTGCGTACGCTCAATTGTTACCATCATTGGGCGGAGAAAGAGCTGGAACGTCTGGTTTTCAATTTCTGAAGATCCCTGTTGATGCCCGTGCTGCAGCTCTCGGCGAGTCCGTAGTGGCCTCGGCATTTGATATTTCAGCATTGTACTGGAATCCGGCCCTGGCCTCTCATCTCCCAGGAATTCAGGCTGGTTTTCACCATACGGCCTACTTCGTGGATGTAAATCTGGAGTTTGCAGGAATCAATTATCATCTACCAGGGACAAACGTCTCCATCGGAGCCAGTTTACAGACCCTCAATTCCGGTCAAATGAAAGTAACAACTGAATTTGAGCCTTTTGGAACGGGGGAATCTTTTCGATTTCTCGACCTAGCCGCCGGACTTACTGTCTCGCAACAACTTACAGACCTGTTTAGCTACGGTATTACAACCAAATATATTCGTGAAAGCGTAATTGGGCTCTCCACAAGTACGGTCGCATTCGACCTTGGAATCTTTTATGCCGTTGGAAGCACTGGCGCACGAATGGGTGTATCAGTTCGAAATATTGGATTGGATCAAGCTCCAAAAGGAGAACTTGAGAGGACCGTGATCGACAAAAACCCTATTCGAATTGAGTCTGAATTCGAGTCATTAACAGCCCCTACGACATTTCACTTGGGGTTCGCGTATGACTTGCTGAAGTCATCGCCCAATAGTGCGATCACACTTAGCACCCAACTAAATAATCCGAACGACAACGCTGAAAACTGGAATATTGGAGCAGAATACGGCTGGAAAAATATGCTTTTTATCCGGACAGGATATCGTTTTGGAATTGAAGAGGTTTCGGTACCCAGTTTTGGAACCGGACTTCGGGTACCGTTGTCAGGCGCTTCCTTTAAGTTTGACTATGGCTTCAACAGACTAGAGCGCCTTGGCGCTGTCCACCGAATGGGAATGAGTGTCGAATTTTGAAATCTAACCGACTACATATTTATCTCATTTTAGCCCTGGTCGTTCTCACTGCGACCGGTTGTGACTCTATTTTGGGCTCAAAACAGGATAAAGTCACTGACGAAATATTTGAAGCGGGTCGAAGCGATCCTCAGCTCATCAGTGAAGTTGAGTACGTTCCCTTGTTTCCGTTTTTCAGCCAAGGGGGCGATGCTAGCCTGCTAGACGCACCAAAGGATATTTATGTCGGATACGACGAATTGATCTATGTGGTAGACAGCAGGGGGCTCCACATTTTGGACACTTCCGGTCGAAGTGCGGCGTTTATTCCCATTAATGGCGGTGGGACATCGGTTATTCAAGATCGCCGGTTAAACGTCTATGTAACCGCTAGGCGAGACACCGTATTAAATGGAAGGTCTTGGAATTTGCCAGTGGTCATTCGGTATTCAGAACTTACTAGCGGAATACCAAAAATATCTGACATAATCTGGCACCCATTCGATGACGACTCTCGGCGATTTAACCGCCCCGATCCTGTCGCAACGGATGAAATGGTGTCTTTTACAGGTGTTGGAGTGCTTTATGACAATAATATCTATGTCTCTCGAAGGGGGCCAATTAACGAACGATCTTCTGTCATTCTGCCTCATAACACCATTATGGAATTTGATACAGAGGGGATTAATATTCAATCGATCGTGTCATTACATCCGTCTCAGGCCAGCCTTCGAAGCTCCGTCTACCCGGCCGATGTAGTCACGTTTGTACATCCGCCGCAGCGATCATTTTTCGAGCAAAATAGGCACTTTATTCTTGCCCAATCGGCTAGCCCAGATGATGTTCTGTCAGGCAATTCTCCCCCAATTTTGCCCCTTCGTTATTCCGCACTATCCATCAAGGTCGTTTTTACGAGCGACGGAACAGAGTATCAGCCTGATACACAGATGTTGCAAACAGCTGCAAACCCAGCCAGGGGAAATGGTTTTTTGTATGACGAGTTCAAATTTGTTAACCCAACCGATATAACTGTCGCAACGGATGGGTCAAATTTTCTATTTGTTCTGGACGGTGGAAGTGACAGTCTTTTCGTATTTACCGGTCAGGGCATCGAAGGTGTCACGCCTCCTCCGGGCTCGACTGCGACCAAACCGGTTGTCGCATCCTTTGGCGGTACCGGTGATGGCGCCAAGCAGTTTAACCGGCCGCAGGGTGTTGCTTATTTTGGAGAAATCGTCTACGTAGCCGACACCGGGAATAACCGCATCTCAAGATTTCGACTAAACACAGACTTCGAATAAATTGTCTTTATGAAACGACTTCTGTTTTTTGTCGCGTTCACCACCACTCTTTTTCTATCTGCACTTCCTGCCGCTTCTCAAATTTCGCGCGTTGGGAGAGCCTCCACGTTTGATGTGGCAACATGGAATATTGAATGGTTTGGAGCCACTAATAGCGGACCTAATAACGACGCACTTCAGGTTCAAAACGTCAAGGATATCCTTGAAGAATCAGAAATTGAGCTTTGGGCGGTTCAAGAAATTTCCAACACGGATCGGTTTCAGGAACTCCTGACCACATTGGGGCCAAATTGGTCAGGAGAATTAGCAACCATATCTGGATCCCAGCGAGTTGGATACATCTGGGATACCCGAGTTGTGACGAAGCGAAGCTCGTCACACATCCTAGAGTCGTTCTCTACTGATTTTGGCGGCCGCCCACCTTTGAAAGCAGAATTCAGTGTAGCGTTACCCGATACGACCATGATCGTAACGTTAATCAACGTGCACATGAAAGCGTTTGGAGATGCGCAGTCCTATCAAAAACGGGTGAATGCCTCTGGAAGAGTTAAAAATCACATCGATTTCTCTTCGCTGGCTTCACAGAGCGTCATCTTTCTTGGTGATTTTAATGATGAATTGCAGAGTTCCACTTTTGCCGGTTCGGTCTCTCCCTACCAAAATTTTCTCGACGATACAGCCAATTTCCTTACCGCATCGCTCGCTCTCGAACAAGCAAACCGACCTTCCTGGATAGGATCGGGGAGCGGATCCAATTTAGATCACATCTTTATTTCCAATGAACTCATAGCATCGTATATCCCTAGTTCGATCAATACGATGGATGGCCTGAAGTCCTTGATTGGTTTTACATCTCAAACGTCGGACCATATTCCGGTCTACATGTCTTTTGGATCGAGTACTGTTCTGGATGTTGACGATGAAAACATCCCTGTAGCTTTCCAGGTGCGGGATTTGTACCCAAATCCCGCACGCTCTAGTGTCAACCTCACGTTTGTCACGCCGAGCTACGGAAACGTTGCAGTTCAACTATTCGACGTGCTGGGCCGCCTGGTTGCTTCGACCAGCTACACAGCCACTGCCGGAATCCATACCGTTCCATTTCTTTTCGAGGATATATCTCCCGGCTCGTACTTCCTCCGGGTCATTGGAGGAACTTCTTCTTCAACCAGACCACTCATAGTCCTGCAATAATCGTGGATCCGTCCGCTAGATCATAAAGGGTTTTCACTCTAATCCTCCGGGCGGCCCGGCCCCCGCCTGACCAAAGTCCCTGCTCGTCGATTCTCCCCGCCCGATCGGAGGGGGGGAGTAGGGTGAAAAAGTGGCGCGATATCTTCTAGCTTCTAAATAATTGCCTCACAGAAACGACTTGGAGGCATACCAACGCTGTTTTTACGTTACGGGACGTCACCTCTTCCAGTTCACATTTAAAAATGCTGGCGTGATTCGCACCCAATTGGCGCTATATCCCACTGAAGTGGCGCCCACACCACCTAAATGGCGCCTTTAAATACCTTTCTGGCACGAAAATGATGACTTTATTTCCAACAAATTATCACCGTCGTACAATCTAAAGAGTAATCCTGAAGCCCATCGTCCGTGGTTCTCAAACCACCTGGGCCCGGCCGTCCGAACCTACAATTTGCCTCAGTCCCAATCATTGGCAGTTTCTGGTTAGCATTGGTGATGTTGGCAGTGTCCGACATTCAATGGAAGTGACTTTAGCGAGCGTCCATGGACTTTGGGTTTTGATTCAGGGCCGCTTGAATCGCGCCAAATTTGTGTATTTGCGAGCCAAAAGGGGCTGAATTGCGTCATAATAAGCAGATGACGCCATAAATATGGACAATTGCGCCATGGTTTGAGGGCAAAAAAGGGCCGTGGAGCTTAGAATGCAGGTTTTGTGGAGTATTGCGCCAAAAGGGCCCTTGAATAATAGGGACCCCTTGAACTCTGGCGACCGCTGATCAACCTTATTTCACTTGAAGCAATGAACGCCGGATCATCCACGAGAATGCCTCGTCCATATTTGGAAATCGGAAGCGGGGGGCGATGCCGTAGGATTTGTATTTTACGAATTCCGTCCGTTCTCGGTAATACTCTATTGAGATATCGATCAGTTCCTGGTGGGTCCCGTCCGAAAGGTTGTATCGAGTTGAACGAGTATTACCATGACGTGCTAACAGGCCGGCATTAACTAGTTGATGCAAATCCCGCTGTACTGATCTTCGCGGTACGAACCCAGTTTCAGGGTCATATAGATTCAAACAAATTGAATCGCATGATTCGGGCGTACTAACTCCCATCAATAACCTTATGATCTGGACCTGTCGGTCATGGGCTTTCATATCCAAGCGACACGTTGATCACGACAATGTAACTTTGACTTGGCCACACGCTCAGAACCGCGTGGGGGGGGGGCAACCGACCCCTATTATTGTCCCCACTTCTCGACGATGTCCTGAATCTGAGCCCGGACTTCGTCTTCACGCCTTAGTTTGAATTCGGCCCACGTGCTGAGCGAATGATGGTCAGTCACGCGGTCAGGAAATAGAATTCCGTCGAGATGATCGTTTTCATGCTGAAAAGTGCCCGCAGTAATGCCTTTGACTTCGCGGGTGACTTTTTTCCCATCCCGGTCCAAGGCTTCAACCCGTATGTGAGGGCATCTGGAGACTTTACCACGAAGGTCCGGGATAGATAAACAGCCTTCGTAATTGTCGTAACGTTCTTCGGTCAAAAACGTAATTTTGGGATTCACACAAACAGTGAGTTCTGCCTCGGGTTTGTACGGATACCGAGGATTATTTTTGACTTCGACCACAAATATGCGCCACGGCTCTCCTACTTGTGGAGCCGCGATTCCAGCACCGTTGGCATCTCGTTTTGTCTCAATGAGATCATCGATAAAGGCCTGGAAATCTTCGTCAAGCAGTCGGTCTTTGGGCACTTCGGCACAAATATCGCGAAGGATTGGGTTTCCAATTTGGGTGATTTCTAAGACCATTAGACAATAAATGAATTTATTTTTTCTTTCAAAGCGGCGAAATCTATTGGTTTCGACACATATCCGTCACATTTCAAAGCAGCGGCTTTACCCCGATAGTCGTCGTTATCGTACGCTGTCATCATGCATACAGGAATTGGTGGAGGATCCGACTTGATTCGATCCAACAGCTCCAGACCGGTCATTCCGGGCATATTAATGTCAGACAACACAAGCACTACATCGGTTTTCCCGTGGGTCTTTAGTTGCGCAAGAGCTTCTTCCCCGGAGAAGGCAAAGATCATCTCAATTTCGCCCTTTGCCAGTTCTCTTCGAAAGCGCATTCGAAAAAGTGGTTCGACGTCTCTTTCATCATCGACTACTAATATTTTCATGTCCTAAGAATTTAAATGGGTTGTCCCTGAATTTCCATATAATGCAGCAAATAAGCGAGAACTTTTACCCCTTAGCCGCAAATCTTTCAAACATGAATCACCTTACTCGTCTTACCTCCCTTTTGTTTTTCCTCGTTTTGCTTACCGGTTGCCAGACCGAATCAACTACGACCCCCGCCGTGGAAATACCGGCGAACCCTTGGCCGACTTCGGTCACCGACATTGGACCAATCCATTTTGGTAGCACGGTGGCAGAAGCAAACACCGCAGTCGGAGAGGACTTTCAACCGATACAACCACTCGAGTCCGGGTGTATGTATGGTTCATGGCCATCCGCTCCGGAAGGCCTTACTTTCATGGTTGTTGAAGGTAAAATTGCCCGTGCAGACATGGGCGTCAACCTCATGTTTAGATCTGTGGAGGGAATTGGCGTTGGCTCTACGCTTGAAGAAGCCAAAGCAGCCTATGGAGATATACTTGAAATTGGGCGCAGTAAATACGGCGGCGAATTCGGTGGAGAAGAGGACCTAACCCTTAGATACATCGTCCAGGAAAATTCATTTGGATATGTATTTGAGAGCCGGGGAGGTGTCATCGATTCCTGGCGTGCTGGTTTGGCTGAACCGATTCAATGGGTGGAAGGCTGTTCTTAAAACATATTTATGTCCGATCCAGCAACAGTAACCCAGCTTTTAAATGCCGCCCAAACAGGCGATACCTCCGCTGTGGATAAGCTGTTTCCGCTGATTTACGACGAACTCAGGCAACGTGCTCACGCACAAAGAGCAGGATTTGGCGGGCATGCTACGATGAATACTACGGCTATCGTTCACGAGGCCTATTATAAGTTGGCGCAAGGTGAAAGAGGCGGTGGCGCGGCGGGCGAACATGGCGAACAGGGCGGCGGCGCGGCCGGAATCAAATGGCATAGCAGGGCCCATTTTTATGCGGTCGCCGCGAAGGCTATGCGACACGTGTTTTTAGACTATGCTAAACGCAAAAATAGAAAAAAACGAGGTGAAGGTGCCCATCACGTTTCGATCGACGAATCAGGATCGTTTGAATTGGCCGCCATTATTGGAGATGAGGAAGCGGATGATATCATGGCTCTTGACGCGGCCTTAATTCAACTTTCCACATCAAACGAGCGGGCAGCCCGGATTGTTGAATGTCGATTTTTCGGAGGCATGACGGTCGAGGACACTGCCTTTGCTTTAGGACTGTCTCCTGCCACTGTCAAAAGGGACTGGGTACTTGCACGAGTACTCTTATATCAATCCATAACAGCGCAGAATTAGTATGGCGGCAAAAGAGCTCTCTGTTCTCTTAGAAGAAGTCCTAGAAAAACCGGAAGAAACCCGCGTCGCTTTCATACATTCGGTCTGCGAGGACGACATCATTCTTAGAAATGAGCTGACTGGTCTCGTAGCGTCGTATAAAGAGGCATCGGGATACTTTGATCTTCTCGCTGAACGCTTAGGAATGCCCGGAACCGATCAAAAAACAACAACTTCCTCCTTCATGAGCAACGACCCATCAGCATTAGTTGGCCAAATGGTGGCTCAATATCGCATCCTCCAATATTTGGGCGGCGGCGGTATGGGAATGGTGTACAAGGCCGAAGACACGCGTTTAGGCCGGCAAGCTGCCCTGAAGTTTTTGCCGTTGTCCATGGGGCACGATCTAGAAGCCAGGGAGCGGTTTCTGCGGGAAGCTCGCGCGGCCTCGATGCTGGATCACCCGAACATTTGTACGGTTTTTGAAATAGGCGAAGATGGCGGGCGTTCCTTCATTGCCATGGCTTATTACGAAGGCAAAACCATTGAGCAACTGGTCTCTAGGGGCCCACTCGATATCGAACAGAGTGTGCAATGGGTCCTTGAGATATGCCGGGGCCTCGCTTCGGCACACGCGAAGGGCATTGTTCATCGCGACATTAAACCCGCCAACATTATTATTCCGGAAGACGGTGTTACAAAAATTCTCGATTTCGGATTGGCCAAGTCCGCCAACTCGGGAGGAATGACGCGAGAAGGAATGGTTCTAGGAACCGCGGCATATATGAGCCCTGAACAGGCCGCCGGGCGCCAAGTTGATCATCGCAGCGACATCTGGTCAACAGGAGCCGTTTTGTATGAAATGTTAGCCGGATCGCGCCCTTTTCCCGGTGAATACCCTCAAGCCATACTCTACGGAATAACCAATTTAGATCCAGAACCTCTTTCTGCACTCCGCCCCGGACTTCCAATGCAACTCGTTCAAGTCATCGAAAAAGCGTTGGCGAAGGATGCCTCAACTCGTTTCTCCACGATGGAAGAAATGATCGTTTCGCTGTCTGCGGTCCAGCAGCGGGCCACCGCCAAATCGGCCGCGCGCCACTTGGTTGCCGACCCGTCGCGCGAGCAATCTGCCCAAACGACCACTCCTTTGCCGATCGAGGCCGAGGACAACGTATTGCACGTACTCTGCGTAGATGACGAACCAGAGCTGGAACTGCTTATGCAGCAACGGTTTAGGAAACAAATCCGGGCGGGTGAATGGAAGTTTGTGTTCGCTCTTGATGGTCAAGAAGCCCTTTTAAAGCTTGAACAACACCCTGAAATCGGCGTCATCCTGACCGATTTGAATATGCCTCGAATGGATGGTTTGACGCTTCTGGGAAAACTGGCTGAGCTTGATCGCCCAACCCGGACCGTAGTTGTTTCGGCCTATGGAGACATGGAAAAAATTCGAACGGCCATGAACCGAGGCGCGTTCGACTTTGTCACCAAACCGGTTGATTTCAAAGACCTCGAAACAACAACGTTGAAGGCCGCCAACGACTTGGCAGAATATCGCCGGGCTCTAAGAGGGCAGCAACAAGCGGTTTCTATTCAACAGGAAATGGATGTTGCGAGGCGCATTCAGGATGCCATCATCCCAGTTTCCTTTCCATCCCGACCGAACATAGAAATGTATGGGTTTAGCGCCCCGGCGGCACTTCTCATGGCAATGGGGCAGACGTTTGTGAAAAGCTTTATGCAGCAAGGAGTTACTCCTTCGAAGTGCCTTAGCCAACTCAACACCATGCTGTTTGCCGAAGGCCTCCCGCATGTTGGCCTTCGAATGTTGGCTGCGATCCTCGATCCAGAGACCGGCGAAATCATCCTAGCCAATGCCGGACACGAAGCCCCGTACATATTAACATCGGCACGTGATTCGGGCCGTCCAAGATTTCGCGGGAGATCGAGAACCGCGAGAAGACCTCACTATTATGGCGTTAAGAAAGGTCTGATTGCTCTGGGAAGCGTAGATTAGGGCATCATTATTCAGTCGAGACGCCCGTGAAACTTTCCCTGCATTCTAAACCAATCGCCTCCTCAGCGGTGCACGCTTTTTTGACCCTATTCGTGGTCGCCGCTGGGCTCATTGCGCCGCCCAGTTTTGGTCAGGCTGCCAAAATTTCGGAAGAAGTACGCTCCCTTGAGACGTATCCCTTTAGTGAACCGAACGCCGTCCCAATCCTAACTAAAGACACCCGATTGTATCCCTATTTCAGTTTCGAGGGGTATAGTTTGACTTCGGAGCCCCAGGACTGGAACGTCGTCAAGCTGGAAAACGAGTATATCGAAGTATATGTCCTTCCTGAAGCGGGCGGAAAAGTGTGGGGAGCTATCGAAAAAGCTACGGGACACGAATTCATCTACCGAAATGAGGTAATGAAATTCCGCAACATCGCGTTGAGGGGGCCTTGGACATCGGGGGGGATTGAGTTCAATTTTGGAGTAATTGGGCACACCCCTTCTACCGCAACGCCGGTCGATTACAAACTGGTCACCAATAAGGATGGTAGTGTAAGCTGTTTTGTTGGGGCCATGGACCTGCCTTCGAGAACCTCCTGGCGCGTTGAGATTCGCCTTGAGCCGGGTGCTTCCAATTTTGAAACCAATGTCTTTTGGAATAACCCGACATCGCTCGTTCAGCCCTACTACAACTGGATGACGTCGGCCGCTTTCGCCCGGAATGACCTCACCATGAGCATCCCCGGAAACAAGTTTCTAACCCATCCAGGCGAAGAAAAAGCTTGGCCGATCGATCCTGAAGGCCGCTTCTTACCCGCTTATGCTAACAACACATTCGAAGGACATAAATCCTACCACGTCGTCGGAGAGTACAACGACTACTTCGGTGGATATTATGCAGATGATAACTACGGCTTTGCCCATTGGGCCCGTTTTGAAGACATGCCCGGGCAAAAGTTATGGCTATGGGCCCTTTCGAGAGAAGGTAGCGTTTGGGATGGCCTTTTGACGGACACAGATGGACAATACGTCGAGTATCAAGCGGGACGAATGCTCGTTCAGTATTCCCCAGGATTGCACGATAACCCCATATCCAAAACCGGTTTTCCACCTCTTGCTACCGATACGTGGAAGGAACGTTGGTTTCCAGTAATGGGAACTGGCGGAATTTCAGATGTTTCGAAAGATGGAGTGCTTTTTGTCGAGCGTTCAGGGGAAACCGTGAGAGTGGCGCTTAATACCTTCACTTCTTTCTCCGGGCCGGTTGAAATTCGCGAAAACGGATCCTTGAAGACCCTGGCAACCGCCAACGTTGAGCCATTAGAACTTTGGGAGACAACGTTCAAGGCCGGGTCTGCCTCAGTGGTCGAGGTTAAAGTGCCCGGTTTGGATTTGATCTATTCGGAAGATTCGGGACGCCTCACACTGGAGAGAGAGTTTGAACTAGAACCCGAAGCCCGGCACTTGCAGTCGGAAGCCGAACAAAACGTTTTTAAGGGCCGTCAGTTAGCCAACGCCGCATATTATCCGGCGGCAAGACTGATTTTTGATGACGTCCTAACCAAAGAGCCGTGGAATCGAGATGCACTCGTCGAAATGGCCAGCCTCGACCTCCGGCAAGGACTTTTAATGGAAGGCCTTGCGCGGGCTCGAAAAGTTTTGCGGCTCGACGCACACGATGCGGATGCAAACTTCATAGCTGGGTCGCTTTATCAAGCCGCCGGCTCATGGAATGATGCCCGAGATGCGTACAGTTGGGCTGCTCGGTCCATGACGTATCGTTCGGCCGCAAACGCCCGTATCTCAGAGATTGCCCTTATCGAAAAACGCTACGATGAAGCCATTGAGTTCGCGCATCGGGCATTGGACTACGATAAAAACAACCTCAGCGCTTTGGAAGTGGTTGCGATATCAAAACGCAGTCAAGGGACAGACAACAGCATGACCGTTGGGCACCTGAAGACGGTAGATCCGCTTAATCACTTTGCAAGGGCGGAGATCCTGTTAAACGGTGGTGCTGCCGAAGACTTCCGCGCTGGGCTTCGGAGTGAGTTTCCAGATCAAACCGTTCTAGAATTGGCCATCCGATACGCCGTTCTTGGACGAAAGGTGGATGCTATTCGGATTTTGGAAAGTGTCGTAGCTACTGGCAAAAATCCCATGATTCACGTCTGGCTGGCCTTTTTAACCCAAAATGAGGCACTTCTGGACTACGCACTTGACCTTGATGTTGCGTTTGCGAACCCATATCGGGTTGAATCGGTCAATGTCCTCAATTGGGCTCGGGCTATAAGTCCATCGTGGAAGTGGAGCTACCTTGAAGGCCTCAATTTATGGGCCCTAAATCGAGGGCCTGCGGCGCTTTCGTTGTGGAATCAACTTAAAAACGAACCGGATATGGCCGCTTTTTATGTGGCTCGGGCATTTTTGTCGCAAGAAATAAACGGATCAAATCCTGAACCTGACCTGCTTCGCGCGGCAGCATCAAAAGACGCCAATCGATTAACGGACATCTATTTGATTCGGCAACTTCAATTAGCCGGAAAATGGACTGAGGCAGAGACTCGCTCATCCGCTTCCATCATCCGACACCCGCACGATTTTAACCTTAAACTGTTGCACGCCAAGTCCTTACTGTTTTTGGGCCGCCCGTCGGAAGCCGTCGCGATTCTGGATATCCTAAACGTACTGCCTTCAGAAAGCGGACGGGACTCTCATACCCTATTTGAAGCCGCGCACTTGCTCAATTCGATCAACAATTTCGAGCTTGGTAAGCTAACGGATGCAGAACATCACGCCCGTCAGGCCCTAGAATGGCCCGAACACCTCGGACAAGGCCGGCCTTATGAGCCTGATGAACGCGCGGCGGCTTATATCTTATTCCGAATTGCCGAGGCCAACGCACAAAGTGAAACGGCCCGGATTAAAGCAGACGAATTTTTTAAAATGGATGCCCATTTCGGCGAGAACAGTTCACCTTTCAGTGCATTGGGTAATGATATTTTGAAACGCTTGGGCCGGACTCAGGAAGCGGATTCACGCGCAACATCCCCAGAAAAAAGCACTCCAATGGCCACAAAATCCCTCATTGACCTCCTGGTTGAAAAATCCATCAACATGACGACCCACAAGTAATGAAAAAACGTTATTTAATCCTTTTGCTCGCAGTAATTTTTGTCGGTTGTTCTGAGCCAGTGGTGGTCGATTCAGCTTGGGTCCCCCCCGCTCCATCCAACGTAATCGGCGCAGTGAAATACGTTTCTGGTAATTGGACGCCGCATTTAGCCGCTGGAGAGAAAGGCCTATCGTGGGGTAACCACCGAGCGGTAGTCCATATTGACGCTTCGTCTTCAATCGAAACCGCCGTCAAAGTGACCATTCCTTGGCGGCGTTTGGATGCCAAACCCGCTGAAAAAGCCATCGTTGTCGTTGATTCTGCCTCTGGGTTGGCATTACCAAACGCCGCCGCACTAGAGGTTTCGTCAGAAGAAGGAATCGTCGCCTTTCAGCCTGTCTCTGTGTCGTTGACCTACTATGTGTATTACTTGCCGTGGGAATCAACCGGGGGCTACTACCCAAAAGTTACCTATCCCCAAGTCGTTTTAACTCCAGATCCCAAATGGTTGACGTTCCTGAATGACAACCTTCCCTCTGGCGAGACCGTCCGAATCGAATCGGTCAACGATTTTCATTCGTTTTTCCCCATGGAAGTCCCGGCCACAAAAGCCGAAACCGCGAAGTTTTTAATGGACCGGAGCACCGATTGGCTTGTGATCCCCGAATATGGCCGGATGCCGATTAGCACTAAAAACCAGATTCCGTATCACTGGACGCTTCGCCCAATTGGCTCATTTACCACCCAGGCCTATCAAGATGAATCTCACTCGTTTCAACTGGGGGTTTTTGCCGCGGGTGATCCCCTCGAAAACGTAGAAATTTCGTTTCACGACTTCGACGAACGGCTATCGCCAGCCATGACGTGTTATACGTGCGGAGGAATCAGCTTTGAGGGAGAATCCTTCCACAAACTCGTCGACGTACCCATCGGAGAATTGCAGCCGTTCTGGATTGGCGTTCAAATTCCCGCCAATATGCCAGGAGGCGACTATCCAGGCACGGTCCGGGTCATGACGGAAAACGCTGGATTTCGGGATGTTAATGTGGTCATAACCGTAATCGATCAAAAGATCAAAAATCACGGTTATGACGATCCCGCCTCCCAGTCCCGCCTAGCATGGCTAAACTCGACAACGGGCAGAGATCTGGATTTCATTATCGCCCCATATCTGCCTGTTACCAATAAGGAACGCACCCTATCCATTTTGGGCAGGGACATTGTTTTGGGTGAAAACGGCCTTCCAACTCAAATAAACAGCTTTTTTACCGAAGAAATGACCGGGGTGTCTACCACGGCCTCGCCTATACTTTCAGCGCCCATCGATCTGAAAGTTCAAACCTCTCAGGGAGTAGAATCTTTTGAAGCAGGAGGACCCACCATCAACACGGATTGGCGCGGCAGAGCTACCTGGACGGCAACCAATGCGTCTCCCAAATTCACCCAAATCGTAGATGGCGCGTTGGAATACGACGGAATGCTGGATTACAAAATTACGCTCACGGCTCGAGAAGACATCCAGGTTTCTGACATCAGCTTGCCGGTCGAGTTTCAAGAGGACTCGGCCACCTACATGCTTGGCCTAGGCGAAGAAGGCAGGAAACGTCCTGCCACCATCGATTGGAAGTGGAAAATCGAAAATCATCAGGAAGGAGTTTGGCTTGGAGCGGTAAATAAGGGTCTCCAATTTGTGCTTCGCGACGATAATTACATTCGCCCGCTGAATACCAATTTTTACCAGAATCAGCCCCTGAATATGCCTCCGTCTTGGTTCAATGGCGGCAAAGGGGGCATTCGAATCACGGAACAAGACGGGGCGGTGGTTGCCAATAATTATTCCGGATCGCGGACCCTGAAGGCTGGTGAAAGCCTCCACTTCAACATCCGATTCCTGATCACTCCGTTCAAGCCACTTGACACAAAGACTCATTTTAACACCCGTTTCGTCCACAAATATGTGCCTGTGGACTCGGTGGTTGCCTGGGGTGGCACAGTGGTTAATATTCACCACGCCAACGAAATCAATCCGTACATCAACTACCCGTTCTATAACCTCGATAAACAGACCGCCTACATCGAAGAGGCCCACAAAAAGGGTATCAAAGTCAAACTGTATGACACGATTCGGGAGCTGACCTATAAAGCCTACGAATTCATTCCGATGCGTAGCCTCGGAGACGAAATCTTCAATGGCGGCAATGGTGGTGGCCATTCTTGGTTCCAAGAACATCTTCGCGAGGATTATCATTCGGCCTGGCACGCCTACAATGTGGACGATGCGGCCATTTTGAATAAAGGGACGTCTCGCTGGACCAACTATTACATCGAAGGGCTTTCGTGGCTTGCAGCCAATCAAAAGATTGATGGATTATATCTGGACGATATCGCTTTCAGCCGCGAAACCGTCAAACGCATGATTTCGGTGTTGTATGCTGAGCGGGAAGAAGTGGTGATAGACCTCCATTCGGCAAATCAATTTAATCCCGCGGACGGATATACAAATAGCGCGATGCTGTACATGGAGCACTTTCCATTCATCTCGCGGCTTTGGTTTGGGGAGTATTTTAAATACGATCTAGATGAGGACTACTGGATGACCGAAGTCTCGGGTCTTCCATTTGGATTGATGGGTGAGATGCTTCAGAACGGCGGCCATCCTTACCGAGGTATGTTATATGGAATGACCACGCGCATGTATGGTGATGTCGATCCCCGTCCTGTCTGGAAAATGATGAATGATTTTGGGATTGACGATAGCCGAATGCTCGGGTATTGGCTCTCCACCCCGCCTGTGGATACCGGAACCCTTCGCATCAAAGCGACGGCGTTCGTTCGCGAAGACGGTGTACTGATTGCGCTGGCATCGTGGTCGGATCAGGACGAAACGGTGACGCTCGACCTGGGCGGCTTGGGACTTTCGGCCGGGGCGAAGATCTCCATTCCTTCGGTGAAGGGATTACAGGAGGCGGGTGCGGCATCTGCAGATGGTACGATCGTGGTACCAGCCAACAAGGGGTTGTTTATTCGGGTGAAATAGAGCAAATTCCGGTTCCGGGTAGGTCCTCGGTCGGTCCACGGAAGGCCTACGGTCGGTCTTCGGTCTAATTTTCCAACTTGATTGTTGTTTCGTTGTAGTCTAAATAGATCTGCATTCTATTCGGGTTTTGTTACCTTAGTAATTCTCCCCAACACCCTGCTTTTATGACTGGCCAAACCATATCCCATTACGAAATCCTATCCGAACTCGGCCGAGGCGGCATGGGTGTGGTGTACCGGGCCAAAGACACCAAGCTGGACCGAATTGTAGCCCTCAAGTTTATCCCTAATTCCCTGGGGGACAATGAGTTATCGAGGCAACGGTTTATGATTGAGGCGCGTGCGGCAGCGAAGCTGACGCACGCGAACATCTGCGCTGTCTACGAAATCGATGAGCACGTGTTGGATGGAAAGACGGGCCAGATGTTTATGGTCATGGAGTGCATCGAAGGCGTCACCCTCAAGGACCGACTTGAAGAAGGAAAGCTCCCCGTAGAAACAGCTGTTTCTGGGTGGCTTGGAGGTCTGAGAGAGCCTTTTCGGTGCGGGCTTTTTCTTCTAGAAGTGCCGAGTAGTCTACTTCAGCCTACTTCAGATCGTTATAGCGCTGATAAGCCAATCCGAAAACCCTCGCAAATCGTTGGTACACAGCGAGTTCGGCATTGCTGAATTGGTGCTGAGCGAACGTGTACAACCATCCGTCCTGGAATGGGAAAGTGGCAAAACTTTCTGTGGCGGCTTCTCCTCGCCGCGTCCGCTCTTTCCAGTCCGGTAGCGGCATCGTGTCAAACACGGCATGGTAGTACTCCTCCAGGTCATTTCCTTCCAGTACGTCGATATGCTGAAAAGTCTCCTGATTTTTCCATCGTTCAAAAGCTTTGCGGATAATCGGATGAACATCCACGGACTCATCGCCTACCACAAGAGTCGTTTGGCCCGACTCGTTTTTGGTCGCCGAGTGAAACTGATATCGATCCCCATCAACCGGAATGGATATGCCCGAACGCATAGATTCCACGCCCAGATCTTCCAACTCGTCAAACATCCGGATGGACACCTCGCTGATATCCTCAGGCTTCTGCATTACCATAGCCTGCGACCGAACCCGTTCGAGGGACATCTCGATGTGGGCTTCCCTGGTCCTTGCTTCAGCTTTCTGGATATCAAGGAACCGTCGATATGTGCCTTCGAACTCTTTGGCAAAACGGGCAAGGACTCCGATTTCGGACTCGTTGAATCCCTTAGGACTTCCCATACCCACATAGCCCGGACCCATCAGCGCTTCGGCATTGAAAATACCGTCAGGAGCATGTGGTCGGTAATCCTCCCTTGAATATCCCAGATCATCGAACATCATCTGGAACTGATCAGCCCAATCATCGAACTGGCCTTTTTCCCATCTCGCCTCTCGCATGGCATCGCGTTTCTTCCAGGCCCTTAGGAACTCCGACTGCACTTTGTCCGGGTCATGGAAATGCCGCGGATACGTCCAGAGGCCCGATCTGCCGGCAGCTTTGGGGACCGGATGTATGTCAGGTCGAACATCGGGACAAAGCGCTCTAGCAAAGCTTTGGCTTCAGGTTCAAGTTCGTCCGTCGTTGCCGCCTGCAAAAGACTGTTGCGATAAACCGCATTATTCGAAACAATTGATGTCATGCTCATCATCATTTCGCGCATATCATCAGGCATATTCTTGTAATCCGTTTCAGAAAAAAGTAACGGGTCGCAGGTAGCTTTTCCCTCACCTTCCAACCGGTACGAGTAAAACGGGATCTGATTCTCAAATGCGTCTATGTAACGGTCATGGAAGGGATGATCGATCCGAGGCATCCGGAATGGCCGAACGGTTGCCTGGCCAAGCATTTGTGGCCATGACGTCATTTCCCGCGTTTCGGGGTCGTACGTGTAATAACTCACCCAAAACAGCGACTCACTCAGCTGGTTCAGCTCGTTGTATGCCATACAAATTACTTCGCAGACATCATCAGACGTTCGCATGGCCATCGCCTTGCCACGAACGCGTTCGACGGACGTTTCGATCTCTAACTCCCGCTTTACAGCAGCCAGTTCTGCCGAAAGACGTGCGAGATCATAATTTGGTAAGATATTGTCCGTCATCGAATTCCAGATGGATATAGGTTCTTTTTCCCCTTCAGGTTACAATACGACTTTTTTCCAAAGACCGGATCATATTGTATCCACAAATGCACTCAACAGTCACGGAAATGCACAGGGCAGCACCTCTGAGAGCGGATGTCCTAGTCATATTTCGTCTAACCGGGTCGACATATAAAAGAGTCCGCGCGTAGATTAAACTACTTTTAGATCAAACTAATTACTGCCATGCGCCGAATTATACTATTTTTCCTGCTTCTCGCGCCTTCAACCGCTTACGGACAAAACCTTGAGATCGGTAAGACGCTGACTGGGTCACTAACCGCTGATTCTAAGGCGACGTATTCATTTTTAGCTCAAGAAAGCTACTTTGTATTCGGATACGTAGATCAGGTAACGGTCGATGTGGTGATCCGTGTTCTGGACCCCGACGGAAAAGAACTAGGGTCATTTGACAGTCCTGATCTGGGTCCAGAACCCTTTCAGATTACTCCTAAGAAGGCGGGCATATATACCGTTGAAGTCAGTTCCTTTGAGGGTGCGGAAGGCGAGTACGCCATTGTTCTAGTGATGTCGGAGCCAAAAGCGAAGGAGCCCAAAAAGCTGGTAGACCAGCTCATGACTCCGTTTTCGAGTAAAGACGGGCCCGGAGTATCTATTTCTGTCCTCAAAGACGGTAAAATCGTTTTCGCCAAAGGGTACGGCATGTCCAATCTGACCTACGACGTGCCTATGACCGAAAATTCAGGGATGAGTATTGCTTCGGTTTCCAAGCAGTTCACCGCCATGGCCATCATGTTGTTGGTGAACGAGGGCAAGGTTTCTCTTGATGATGATGTACGCAAACACATACCTGAATTGAAAGATTTTGGCACACCGGTGTCGTTGCAGAATATGCTAAACCACACTTCCGGCTACCGAGAGATTCTAAATTTTTTGCCTATGGCTGGTTGGCAGTTTACCGACGCCATGGATCCGGAGGAACCAATCCACGTGATTGAACGCCAGGTAGCGCTTCAAAATGCCCCTGGATCGGAATACAATTACAACAATACTACGTTTATGCTCTTGGCAAGACTGGTGGAACGGGTTTCTGGTCAGTCTTGGAAGGATTTCATGACAGAGCGAATTTTTAAGCCTCTGAAAATGGATAACACCACCGTCAAAACGCGGCAGGGCCAGGTTATTCCGGGGAGTTCTCAAGGGTATGCGTCCGCACCAGGAGGCGGATATGTCTATGTGACCGATTTTGCATCTGCATATGGGGCCAGCGGCGTGAATTCGACCGCGGTGGATATGACCAAATGGATGCTGAATTACACGTCGAAAACCGTTGGTGGGGATGCCGCGATTACAGCGATAACCACCAGAGGCATTCTAACCAGTGGCGATTCTACGGGTTACGGCCTTGGGCTCAGCGTTCGCAAATGGCGGGGTCAGCAACTCTACACCCATACTGGAGGAGAAACTTCCCATCGTACGTTTTTTGGGTATATGCCCGACATCAAATCGGGAATCTTCATGTCGAGTAACCACCCTGCATATGGCAATGGCATCTGGACTGACATCGCAGAGGCCTTTTTTGCGGAGTACTTAGAGCCGGAAAAGGAAGAGGTAGTCGAAGAAAAGGGCCCTGTCGCAGAGCCAACCGCTGCGCAGATGGATGCAATCGCCGGTCGGTACCAGTTAGTCGGAGCTCCATTACAAATTGTATACACGATTGAAGAAGGCAAAATGTATGCCCAGGCTACCAACCAGCCTAGGTTTGAAGTAACCGCGACTAGCGACTCCACTTTTACTTTTGTAGGCGTGGCTGCATCGGTCACTTTTCACTATGAAAAAGACGGCTCTGTAAAGCGAGCCACTCACCATCAAGGACCGGATTCTCCAATGGAGAAGATTCCGGATGATCCGATTACTCCTGAAAAACTGGTTGAATACGAAGGCACCTATTACAATGCTGAGCTGGAAACATCGTATACGCTTAAGGTGGAAGACGGAAAGTTGATGGCCCATCATCGTTGGTACAAACCCTTTACGCTTACTCATACCTCCAAAGAGGGCTTTGCTGGAGGAATCTGGTTCGTAGGATCAATTGAATTTGATCGAGATCCTAGCGGGGCGGTTTCTGGCTTCATGGCGGGCAACGGGCGAACACGAGGCGTTTGGTTTCAGAAAAAATAGGCGCCGCGGGGTTCGGGGTGTGGGGTTCGGGGTGTGGGGTTCGGGGTGTGGGGTTCGGGGTGTGGGGTTCGGGGCCATAAATGGCGCGATACTTCTCGAAGACCAATTGGTGAATCTCCTCAACCTCATTTCTACCCTTATAGAGGCTGTTTTACGTGTTTTGCCATTTAATCATTTTGAGTGGCTGATGCAACTAGTGTCGCGATTCCTTCAATCATTGCGCAATAGTGAACTTTTTGGCACTAAAACCCCCTTTGTTGGCGCGATTCTCAGGAGATTCAGGTAATTCGGCACAAGAACCAGATCGCAAGATTGCCCAACTTATTGGAAACGTATCAATCTTGTAGGAGGAGGAGGCCCTACCACAATCACAATCGTTCGCCAGGCAAGGCCTTGTCAACCCAAGTCACTCCAGCGCTGTTCAGGGCTGTTCAACTCAGCCCAACCCAGGGCGGTCAGGTCTGGGCTGGGCAAATAGTATCGCGCTTGGTTTTATCGCAAAGCGCCAAAAAGCAAACATATGGCGCCAAAACTTGGAGTATGGCGACATAGACAGGATGATAGCGCCTTCATTTACTCTCCCAAATGCCTCAGGAGTATCAAACGACGGGTTATTGGAGGTATCGCGCCAAATAGGGGTAAAACAACATCCCCTGTCCCCTATCCACTTCAAGGTCCGACCTTCGTTCAACTCAGCAATCGGCACCCTTGAGCCCCCTAAGACCCCTGTGACCCCTGACACATCCTTCCTCTTGGCTGGGGTCGCGGCATTCAGAAGCCAGAAAAGCACGACGAATCATCCACGACACCGCCGCATGCATGTTTGGAAAACTGAACCGTGGTGCTATTCCCGACAATCTGTACTTTTCAAATTCTATACGTTCGCGTTCGTAACTAATTGAAATATCTACCAAATCTCGATGAGCACGATTGGAGATCAGGTAGGTAATGGAACGTGCGTTACCCAAACGTTCAAGAAGTCCAACTCCAACCAGTTTTTGAAGGTCTCGCTGAATTGTTCGCTTTGGGACTCCTCCATGTTCAAAATCAAACACATCCCAATAGATCACTTTGCTGGATATTGGCTGGTACGATCTCATTATGAGTTGAATAATTCGGATATGACGTTCATGCGTTTTCATAAACTTCCGACACGTCCCTGACCAAATTGTAACCCTAATCGCACGTTGAATTAGAAGGAGCGACTAGAGCGCCCACGTCACAACCTGAGGCCACATTATTACAACCATTAAGGCTATCGCCTGGATGATGATAAAGGGAATCACTCCGCGGTAAATTTCGCCAGTGGTAATTTCCGGAGGTGCCACGCCGCGTAGGTAAAAGAGCGCAAAGCCAAACGGCGGAGTGAGAAAAGACATTTGGAGGTTCATTCCGAGCATCACCCCGAACCACACTAAATCAACTCCCAAAAGGGCGGCGGCTGGCACCAACAACGGAATCACAATAAAGGCGATCTCAAAGAAGTCGATAAAGAACCCGAGCAAGAACACGGTCAAGTTGGTAACGATCAACAAACCAACCACGCCGCCAGGCAAGTTGGTCAACAAGTGCTCGATCCACAGATCTCCGTTCAATCCGCGAAACACCAACGCAAAGGCCGTGGAGCCGATCAACAGAAACAAGACCATCGACGTCAATCTGGTGGTGGCATCCATGGTCTCACGAAGTGCCTTCCAGGTCAGTCTGCGATTGAGCGCTGCGAGACCCATCGCACCAATTGCGCCAAGCGCACCAGCCTCTGTAGGAGTCGCAATTCCTGCCAAAATGCTTCCTAAAACCAGCAAAATGAGGACCAGAGGCGGCATCAAAACCAGCAGTACACGAACAAGTAGCGCCCTTCCAGTCAGGTTTCTGGCTTCTTTGGGCAGTGCTGGGGCCATTTTCGGCTTAAAAATTGCTATTCCGCCGCAATAAATCGCGTACATCCCCGCCAGCATGATGCCGGGTATTAAAGATCCAATAAAAAGATCGCCAACCGAAATCCCCATCTGATCGGCTAGAACGATTAATACAACGGAAGGCGGGATGATCTGCCCAAGCGTTCCCGAAGCCATTATCACACCAGCCGATAATTCGTGCGAATACCCGTATCGAAGCATCACCGGTAGGGAGATGAGCCCCATAGCGACAACGCTTGCCCCCACGACTCCGGTAGCTGCGGCCAAAAGACCACCAACAAATACCACGGCTAATGCCAACCCGCCGCGCATGGGCCCAAAAATCTGACCAATCGTAGTCAACAGATCTTCTGCAAGTCGGGACTTCTCCAGCATCGTCCCCATAAAAATGAAAAAAGGCACCGCCAGGAGCACAAAATTGGACATGATGCCGAAGGTTCGGTCGGGAAGGGCCATTAACAGCGGCCAATCGAACATGCCGAGCTCTACCCCTAGGAATGCAAAAATGAAGGCTGTACCACCGAGAGCAAAAGCGACCGGAAAACCAGTAAATATCAAGATTAAAGCCCCAACGAACATCAAAGGAGCAAGCCATTCTGCATCCATCAAGCGTTCCCTCCCACTGAATCAGCATCGGATTCAAAAGCCGTCTCCGCGCCCATGAGAATGGCCAAGTTTCGAAATAACATCGAAATACCCTGCACCAGAATCATCACAAAAGCGACCAAGAGTACCGTTTTAATCGGATACCGTGGTAGTCCACCGGGGTCCGGCGACACTTCAAGAACCGCCCAGGAATTGGCGACGGCCGGCCAAGAAACCCAAAGCATCAACACACAAAACGGAATCAATAAAATGAGGGTACCCAATACGTTGATCCAGGCTTTCCCCTTAACACCCAACTTCGAGTACAGAATATCCACCCTAACATGGTCATCGTGTTTGAGGGTATACGAGGCGCCAAACAAGAAAAGAATGCTGAACAAGTACCACTGGAGTTCGAGGTACATGTTGGAACTGATACCCATCCCCGTAAACTTGTCAGTGTAACGGACCACCGTATTAAACCCACCCACAACAACCATTGCGAGGGCGACCCAGTACAGCCACTTTCCGAATCGATCCTGAAATCGATCCAATGCATTGGCAATTTGAAGTAACTTGTTCAAGGTGTTGGGTTTAAAATCTAAGAGCTCGTGTTGGTGTGGTCTGGGACAACGCTATTGGAGTCTTCGAGGCCTGTCTGAGCCGGGTTCTCCGGGGTCGGCTCTGCCGCCCCCCCCTTCTTCTTTTTCTTCCCGGTCAATATAACGGTCTAATCGTTTTTTAATATCTATTTCTTCGTCCCTAGACCGCCAGTAGGCTAATCGCTCTTGAATAGTCCTTTCGTACCCAACGTCACTTGGCTTGTAGAAATAGGTACCCTGCATATCTTCAGGCAGATATTGCTGTCCAACGTAGTGGTTTCGGTAGGCATGAGGATACAAATATCCCTCCCCGTGACTCAATCCCTTCGCATCTCGACTGCCGTCTTTTAGATGATTGGGGATTTCGCCAGTCTGTTCGTCTTCCACATATTTCAAGGCGTCGAAAAAGGTGTACGTTGAATTGCTTTTAGGGGCGGTGGCTAGATATAGGCAACACTCAGCAAGGTGGAATCGTCCCTCTGGCAACCCCACGTATTCAAAGGCCTGTGCGCAAGAAACGGCCACTTGGAGCGCTCGTGGATCCGCCAATCCTATGTCTTCGGCTGCAAAAATCAGCATTCTCCTAATAATAAATCGTGGCTCTTCGCCCGCATACAACATTCTCCCCATCCAATACATCGAAGCGTCAGGATCCGAACCGCGTAGGCTTTTGATAAAAGCTGAAATGGTGTCGTAGTGCGTATCCCCTTCTTTGTCGTATAAAACGGCCCGTTTTTGGATAGACTCCGCGGCCACTTCCAGCGTAACCGAATCTCCCTCCACCGTCGTTTCGACAGCCAATTCAAGCGCATTCAGAAGGGAGCGAGCATCTCCATTCGAGGTCGATACCAAATGCTCGAGAGCATCGTCATCCATTTGAACATTCCGGCGTCCATATCCCCTTTCAACATCACTCAAGGCGGCGCGCGCCACATCGGCCAAATCTTCCTGCGTCAAAGACTGCAATTCGAATATCCGAGACCTCGATACGAGGGCTTTGATCACTTCGAAATAGGGGTTTTCAGTGGTTGCCCCGATAAGCGTCACCGTCCCATTCTCTACATGCGGCAATAAAGCGTCTTGTTGAGACTTATTAAATCGGTGGACCTCATCGATAAAAAGAATCGTTCTTTGCTGATGGTGTTTGAGGCGATTTTCAGCGTCCAAAATGGCGGCTCGAATATCTTTTACGCCCGCCAAAACCGCGTTCATGGTAACAAAATGCGACCGCGTAGAACCAGCCACTATTCGAGCCAACGTGGTTTTTCCTGTTCCAGGAGGACCATACAGAATCATGGAAGTGATTCGGTCTGCTTCAATAGAGCGCCGGAGCAGTCTTCCTTCTCCCAATATGTGCTGCTGACCAATATATTCATCGATTGTACGGGGACGCATCCTATCGGCAAGCGGAGCCCGTGACGCTCGGAACGTACCAGCGGAGGCATCGAACAAATCATCGCTCATGTGGCAATTCCAAGTTTTGTAAGTTCCTGCACAACTCCTTCTGCAAACAAAGTAGCTCCGCCTTGAGATGGATGCCGAACATAAACAGCATCAACGTCAAGCATTGCTAAAGCTTTTTCGGCCTTACGACCTATAGCAATTACAGTGGTCGGAGAAAGTATTTGCAACATAGACCCCAATAAAGGAAGAAACTGTTTGATTTCAGACATCCGCGGCGTCCGAATCGAAAGCGGTTTGTCAGGAAAATGAGGATGAAAAGGAACCGTATTCCACGTCAAAATGTGATGATGATAAGCTTCCAGCGTTTTCCAATAAATAGAGGCGCTGTACTCTTTATGTGGACTGGCACTATTACTTGACTGAATTCCATTCACTGGAAAAGTAGGATCTAACAATTGAAGTTCACTTGTTATTGGGACTCCTGAAAACCGGCAGCCCCACGGACCAGGAGCTTCGGCTAGTAAAAACACGCTCGGAGCAACATTTCGATCACAAAGATAGGCCTTCAGATTTTGTTGTCGAATAAGGTGGGCCCCAGGTACATCCAATGCCGGATTTTCACTCGAATACGGGTTAAATAAATCTACAGTTGAAGGCTGACTAAACAGAATATTCGCAATCAACTGATTGAGTTCCAACAACATGATGGGTGTACAATGATTAACGATGTTAATGCGTGGTTGAAACTAGTAGATCATGCAGATCCGTCCAACTTTCTTCGTTGGCGAATTTTCATCGCAGAATAACTTTTAAGGGGTCAAAAAGCCTCGAAGGTCGTACGGTATTTCAAACTAAAGTTGCCTTTTTCTAGTGAATGTCATGGAACCAGCTCGATTATCAATTAATGGTCAGAATGTAGAATTTGACGTAACTGTAGGTACGGAAAATGAGGTCGGTTTTGATATCCTCAAATTGCGGAGTGCTACCAAAGCTATCACTCTCGATCCCGGGTTTGCAAACACCGGTTCGTGCGAAAGTACCATCACGTACATAGACGGCGAGAAAGGCATTCTACGCTATCGGGGTTACACGATTGAAGATTTGGCGACGAAATCTACGTTCGTCGATGTAGCTCATCTGCTCGTTCGTGGCGAATTGCCAACAAAGGAGGAGCACGAAAAGTTTAATGAAGACCTAACTCATCATAGTCTTTTGCACGAAGACATGAAAAAGTTTTTCGAGTCCTATCCTGCAAATGCGCCGCCGATGAGCGTCTTGTCGACCATTGTGTCCTCGCTTCGTGCGTATTACCCCAATTCAGAAAATGGAGAGGATTTTGATGTTAACATTATCCGCTTGCTAGCGAAGCTGAAAACTATTGCTGCGTTTTCCTACAAGAAATCCATCGGCCAGCCATACGTCTACCCTCGTAACGATATGGGGTATGCTGCGGACTTCTTACATATGATGTTTGCGGTTCCATCGGAAGAATACGAACCCAACGATCTTCTCGTTAAGACGTTGGATATGCTGTTGATTCTGCACGCAGATCACGAACAAAATTGTTCGACCTCAACCGTACGAATGGTTGGAAGCTCAGGAGCAGACCTTTTTACGTCCATATCGGCTGGCATTTCAGCTCTTTCAGGGCCACTTCATGGCGGAGCCAACACGGCCGTTATTGAAATGTTAGATATGATTCGAAAAGACGGCGGCGACTTTAAGAAATATGTAGACAAAGCCAAGGACAAAGATGACCCATTCCGTTTGATGGGATTTGGGCATCGTGTCTACAAAAACTTCGATCCACGAGCGCGCGTGATTAAATCCAACGCCGACGAAGTCTTAAATAAGCTTGGAATTAGCGATCCGTTATTGGATCTTGCTAAACAACTGGAGCGTATCGCGCTCGAAGATGACTATTTTAAAGAAAGGGGCTTATATCCGAACGTGGATTTCTATTCGGGCATCCTCTATCGTGCGATGGGTATTCCAACAAACATGTTCACAGTCATGTTTGCACTTGGAAGACTTCCAGGATGGATTGCCCAATGGGTTGAATTGAAAAATGACCCCGCAACTCGAATTTACCGTCCAAGGCAAATTTATACCGGGTACAATAAACGCTCGTTTGTCCCCTCGGGGGAACGCGCTTAGAAAACCGGACTAATAAAGTTAGCTGGAAACTAACCTTATTTATCCGTACTGTTTATCTAAAGATGGATCGTCCCAAGGAGGACTAAAATGAAGAAACTTGTACTGCTATTTCTGTTCACCACACTTGTTATGGCCGGCATAACGCCAATCGTAGCAAGTGCCCAGGTAGACCGCGGTGCCGAATCTGTGTATATCCGCCCACACGTAGGAATTTCCTACTACATGGGAGATAGCGAAAAATCACCTTTCAATTTTGATGGTGATTTGTTCGATAAATTCCCTTACAACGTCGGTGCTGAGCTGGGATACCAGTTTACCCCAAGTTACAGCGTTGGATTAGACTTCCGATATGGGGAATATACCCATATTACTGACTTTGAAGTCCCAACAAAAACTATTGATCACCCAACTACCCGTTGGGCTGTTCGGTTGTTGGCTCGTCAACTCATGACCTCGGGCAAAATCGCACCGTATTGGTTTGGTGGCGTGAATGTGGGTGGCGGCGAAAGTTATGTCTACTCAGCTTCTTGTGCCGACAACGTTGCCGGTAGCTGTGTGACGCAGTCAGAGATTGGATTTGGTGTTTCCGCGGGTCTAGGACTTGATTTTTATATTAATCCAAGTACATCATTCTTCATTGAGACAGGAGTGGATACGCAGATTCCTGACGATGCTTCGGACGGGCGCGACAATAATGGCTTTACAGGCATGGATTTCCTTGGCAACCACTCGCTCGGTATCAAAGTGAATTTCAACCGGGTAACTCCAGTCGAAATTACCGATATGATCTGCCCTGTTGATGTTGTTGATGCTGGAACGCCAATCACATTTACGGCTTCGGTCAATGAAAAAGCGACCCAACCAGTAAATTACCTTTGGACGTTTGGCGACGAAACTAGCGCCACTGGGATGACTGTTTCCCACACGTTTGCTCGTGCAGGCAACTACACAGTTGGCCTCACAGCAAGTAATGGTAGTGGCAAATACACTTCCGTTAAAACGTGTGCCGTATCGGTTAAGGATCCTTGTATTCCTGCAACGATCACCTCGATGCGTGCCTCGAACATGAGTCCTGACACGCAAACCGCCGTCGCTTTCTCAGCGAACGTGGCCGGTTCTGATTCTCAGTATCGTTGGGACATGGGCGACGGCTCGAAAATGACTGGTGCCTCTCCTTCTCATACTTACAGCAAAGCAGGTACCTATACCGTTACGCTTGAAGTTGAGAACTGTGCAGGTGTTGTAAAACGCACCATGACAATCACTGTGGTGCCTTACGAAGCTGCAATTTGCCGCGAGCTCACGGAAATGAACTCTGTGTACTTTAAGGCTAACTCTTCGGCACTTACAGACGAAGGCCGCGCTCTGCTGAAAGAAAACTTGGATATTCTGATCCTTTGCCCAAATCTAAACGTCCGCGTTGAAGGATGGGCATCTGCAGGCGAACGTCGTCCACAGGAACTTAGCGATGACCGCGCCCGCGCTGTCGAGCAGTACTATGTTGACAATGGTGTGGCAGCAAGCCGAATTGTTTCTTCTGGAAAAGGCCGCTCAGGAATGGGCAGCAAGAAAGAAGGACTTGCTCAATTCCGTCGTGCAGACACGATTCCTGTTCGTTAGAAGCAGGTAGATAGTTAGGCACTTATTTCGATAGGTGTTTACTGGCGGGGGGTTGCTACGAAGATTTTAATCTTCATAGCAACCCCCCGCTTCTTTAATGGAAGATCCTCTTAATGGAATAATAAAGTGCCTTGCTCCCAAAGATCTTCGAGCATATCCATAAACTCACGATCAAGCCCGAAGTCGTTCGCCTTGAGCCCATCAACGCTTACAAGCGCCTTCACAACCGGCAAAAGGGCGAAATCCAACTCAATGACTTCCCCGCCCGCAAAGAGGGTCAATTCTGACCCCTCTCCCAACGAGTATAATACTTGGGAAGAGGCGCTCGGCTTCAGGCTCCGACCCGATGCAAATACATCATCAAATGATTGACTGGAATAGGGGCCTTCATCCGCTTGTCTGCGGGGTTCAGACAACATCTTACCGATGAGATTGGTCATTGCACCTTTATCGTCAATAACCCTCTGAATAAGGGATTGTACCCACCGGAGGGAGCTGTCGTCCAATAAGCCCGGCTCATTGCTTAATTTCAAATCAGGATCGTGATAGCGCTCTTCCGGATCTACTTCATTCATCACGTGCTCCAATAGGCCCGTAACCATTTCCCTGGCTCCTGGCGCCCTGCAACCGATAGAAAAGGTCATACACGGCCCTAAAGCGACTCCGTGATGCGCAATTTTTGGAGGCAAATACAACATGTCTCCCGTTTCAAGCACCCATTCTTGATCCGGGGTAAAGTTGGCCAAAATGGAAACGTCAATATCTTCGATGAGGTCTTCGTTTGTGACAGGGACGGTGTCAATCTGCCAACGTCTCGTGCCATATCCCTGAAGCAAGAACACGTCATAATTGTCGGTATGCGCCCCTACCCCGCCTCCATTCGCAGCATATGATATCATGACGTCGTCTAGGCGCCAATTTGGAAGGAAAGAAACAACCCGGAGCATATCCCGAACCTCAGGCACCAGCCGATCGACTTCCTGAATCAACAGGGTCCATTGTGAATCGGACATGCCTTCGAACACAGACCTCGAAAAAGGACCTTCACGGACATCCCATTGATGCTCACCATCCAATTTCACCAGCAGCCTGCTAAACGCATCTTCCCTTTCCGACAACGCCATAAAAGCTTTTGGGGAAAGTGGTGTTTCAAATCCGGGCCAAGCCCCTCTAACGAGTAATGGTTTTTTCTGCCAGTATTCAGCCAGAAAATCTTCGACTGAAAGAGAGCCAAAAAAAGAGGATGGAATCTGCATAAATGGTCAAAAAAGAAAATGAATTAATTCCAACAAGGGCCAAATCATCAAAAGCGAAAATACCACTACAAACAAACGCATGGACTTTTTGACGACGGGAAACTCATAACTGCAGAATGGACAAAATGCTTGTCCTTCCTCTGATTCTATTCCACACGATGGGCACTCAATCATGAGTTTTTCGACTTGCCCCAATAATCTGGACGGGCTCGATCAATTGTTGCACTTCGACAGGACCGCCTTGAATAGTCCGAACGATATCCATTCCCGAAGTCACCTTTCCAAAGGCCGCGAAGCCTTGCCCATCAGTATTTCTCATTCCTCCAAAATCAAGCGAAGGCTGGTCCTCAATACAAATGAAAAATGAATGATCTGCCGAATCGGGTGTGCCGCGGGCCATTGATATCGTCCCATCGAGATGAAGAAGACCCGTTTCTGAGGTTCGTTCTAACGAAATGGCGTCAAAAAATTCATCTCGTCTCTCAGGATTGGCGCCCCCTTGAATTACTTCAATGCGGATCGAATCCGTTGGCTGATTGTCCATCCTGACTACGCGAAAAAATGAACCATCTGAATACATGCCGCTGTCCACATACCGCAAAAAATTAGCTGAGGTGATGGGCGCGGCTACGGTGTCAATTTCGACGACAATCATCCCCGCACTGGTCTCAATTTCTACAATAACTGACGACTGAGGTGGTGAACAGCCGAAAACGGTTAAAACAAGGACTAAAAAAGCAAATAGTCTCATCTTCATTCTCCTTCTTCTAAAGCATCTAGGAAATATTGCATCAGGCTCCGGCCAATAGCCAAACTGGCGGAAGACTGATTGATGGTAAGGGCTACAACTACATTATGCTCTGGATTCATTTGAAAAATGGATGTGCCACCAACCGAACCGCCAGTATGCCCAAGCAAAAGCCGACCCTTAGCATCAGTAGAAACGCTCCACCCAATCCCGTACCCCGGTTTTTGACCCCAGGATGGAAGGACCCACAACCAAGCTGCAAGCAGGATCAAATACCTTGAGTAAGCGGACCGGTTTGGGATCATGGGCTTGGAATCTTGGTGACGTTACTTGGCAACACTTTTTTACTTTTTCTGACTTACCATCACGGTTGAGATTCTGATTTCTTCGCCCACAAGGCTATCCATCAAAATGCCAAATTTCAATTTATAGTCTGACCTCTTTATCACAAATTCGGAGCGAATGGTTAATTCATTTTTTTCCAGATTCAGGCTCACCGTAAAAGGTAACTCAACGTCTCGCGTAGTGCCATAGACCTTCATTTTACCCATAACAATTCGGCGCTGCGTGGTATTTGTCGCTAAACTAATTCCGTTGGACGCAAACTCAACAGTAGGATAACGATCTGTATCCAAAAAATCTTCTGACCGTAACTCCTTATCCCGCACCTTATTATCCGTGTCGATGCTCTTTACATCGATAGAAATTTGAGCCAACATCGAATCCGGTTTTAACGGATCATACCAGATAGTCCCAGAAGCGCTTGAAAACGCACCGTGGACGGTGGCCACGCCAAAATGCTCAACATCGAAAGAAAACACCGATTTCGCAGCGTCAATGGCATATTCTTGGGCCTGGCTGAAGACGACGCCAGGCCAGATCAATAAACAAACAAGGAAAACACTGAATTTCATGGAGTTGTCAACATCCGGTAAAGAAGGATAATTTTCCAATGCACTTCCTTCGATTCGGTTCGACAAAATGGACATCCGTTCATAAAAAGGCAATTTCGAAAGTCCAAATGGCCCAGAGTCGGAAAACCATTCCCGTCTCTTCGGTAATCCTTTGCAAATACCCATTGGAGTTCGTAACGTAATTGGATTCGGCTACCCCCACCGCTGAATCACTTCCTAAGTAGCCCGAACCCAAAACCATCATGGCCCCTACGTATACGTTCTTTATTAGGATTTCTGTAGCGTATTTGTTGACTTTCAGTCTTGTGGCCGTTTCCGCTTCAGGGCAAGATGGCTCTCGCGGAAGCCGAAACATGAAACTAGTCAGTCACATTCCCCTTGGCGGCATGAAGGCTGCTAATGGCTCTGCAACTGCTGGATTTGAAGCATTGGGACGAAATACGGGCGATGTAGTGTTAGACCAAGGACGCAATCGACCATTCGTCTTTGTGGCTAGAAAAGGGGACGTACCAGGAGTCGTCGCAATCAATATCTCGGATGAATCCAAGCCCGTACAAGTTGGAGAATGGAATAGCCCGAGCGAGGTTGCTGACCTCATTTCGTTCAAATCGGGCTCAAACTTTTTCTTGATTGCCACCCATCCCTCTAGTGGCGCGACCGTTCTAGAAGTCACTGATCCCGACGAAGGACAATTTGATATTGTTGCCACCATTGAAGTAGAAGGTGGATTTCACCACGGGTTTGCTTATCGCCATTCGAACGGGAGATCCTACTTTTTTGGAACGGGGGGTGGAAATATTTTTGTGTACGATCTGGAGCGACTTTCTTCCGGTGTGACTTCTGTTGTTACTTCGATTCCGCTTCCCGAAGATGTGCCTGCGGTAGCTTACGGGTTTCACTCGGTTAGCGTGCAATACGAAGCGTCAACAGAATCGGATCGACTCTACGCTGCCGGCGCTGGCGGTTATTACGTTCTGAACGTGACAGATGTCACCAATCCGCTGTCCATCGCAATCGTGAACTCCGCTGCGGTGCAAATCGGCAGAAGTGTATCGGCAACCCCAGACGGGACTCATTTAGTTACAGCAGCCGGCTATCGGACATCCCCAATGCGCATCTTCGACTTGAGGCCTGCATTGGAGGGAACGGTACCTAGAATTCGGACAGCTGCCGGTGCGTGGACCGCCAATTGGCAAAATTATTCTGAAAACCATCAGTTGCGATGGCCCCTGGTTTTCACCGCTGCCATGGACGACGGCCTTCAAGTTTTTAATATGATGAATCCATTTGAGCCGTTTACGGTCGGGTTTTATCACACTTGGGATGGCCCAGCAGCCTCTTTGGCAAATCAGGAAGTTAACTTGACAGGTGCCTGGGACGTCGACATACGCAATTCGGACGGCCTAATTGCTGTAACCGATGTAAATACGGGACTGTGGCTTTTCCGAATGGAAGGATTTGAAAGCTGGGACGGACGCGGCTGGGGTTTCCCAAATGTAGGCTCAGTCCAAGACTGGGAAAAAGGTCCAACGAGGTCAGCATCATGGAATCAATAATGAATCGTCAGATATTGCGCACCATCGGACGAATATTGTTCGTTTTTACGGTTCTGATGACAACTTCGCTGGCAAGTTGGGCTCAAAGTGGCCCCTATGGTAAGGGAATAGAACAACCCCAGCATCCTCAGAAACCAGGTGAGCAAGGCTCAGCCAACATGCGGGTCTTGGCTCACATTCCTCTAGGCGCCGCAGGTAGTGTTTCAGATGTTGAGATCGAGCAGGATTTGGACCGACCTTACGCGTACGTGGCCCGTAGAAATACAGAAATTGGATTTGACGTGATCGACCTTGCCGATCCTAACCATGCAAAAGTATTATACAGGTGGCGAATTGAAAACGAAGACCTTCACGTGGGCGGGGCCATGGATGGTCGATACTTCAAATATAAAAGCCGCTATTATTACGTTCAGTCGGTCCAGCTCCGACAGTCGGGCCCAAATTCGGACGTCGGCGCGATCGTTTTTGATGTGACAGATCTTCCCGTAAAAATGTCGGAAGTAGGAAGAATTCGGCAGTCAGAGTCGCCCGGTGGATTCCACAACATTTTTATGTACAAGCACAGTTCAGGAAAACCCTTGATGTTCGCGACTTCTGGGGGATTTGCCAAAGTTTTCGACATGGGTTTGTTCATTGATGGAGAAACCTCCGAAATGGACTCCCAGCTCAAAGATGAAAATCGAGAATTGATAGGAAGAGTGCCGGTTGCGGAATCCGACAATATGTGGTCGAAAGGATACCATGATTTTTACGTAGCCTACCATCCTGAAACGGGTCAAGACCGTTTTTATGGAGGCGGTGGTAGCGGATACTACGTGTACAACGTCACGAATTTGGAAAAACCTGAGTTGTTGGCTACCCTTTTGGGCGTTCCGGGAGTCGCGTGGGGGCACACTTTCACTCCCACTCCGGATGGCAACTACGCTATCGGTGAAACGGAATTTCAATACCAACCGCTACGTATTTTTGACCTAAAACCCGCATTGAATGGGGAGAATCCGGACAAAAACATAGATCACGCCATCGGCGCGTGGCATGCGGATTGGAAGAGCCTTGCTCATAACCATGAGGTAAGATGGCCATTCGTCTTCGTATCTGGGTATCAGACGGGACTAGGCGTCTTTAACATGGTGGATCCTGAGCATCCGTTTACCGTGGGGTATTACGACACGTTCGATGGAATCCACAACGACCGAGGGGCGGCCATGGAAAGGTTAGGCAGTCCCTATGACTGGAATGTGTATGATGGTGCCTGGGGTGTTGATGTTCGAAATGCCGACGGCCTAATTGTGGTCAGCGACATGACAACGGGATTCTGGGCTTTCAAAATGGATGGATTCGACGGTTGGAACGGCGAAGATTGGGGAATGCCCAACGTATCAAGTGTTCAACAATGGGACGACCTTCCTTCAAATCGATAGATAAGAAGCATAAAAAGAATAATTATGAGATCATTAATTGCAATTGCGATCATGGCTTTGGTATCCGTCCCAGCGACGGCCCAAAAAATGCAGACCAAAAGTGGGTCGGATAATATCGAGGTCCTTGGGCATGTCCCATTGGGCCACCACTCTTCGGTAACGGACTTAGAATTGGAACAGGACCTAGATCGACCGTACGCATATATTGGCCGCGCTTCTATTGTTGACGGTGGCCCAAAAGGGATGGACATTATTGAACTGTCCAATCCTGCCGCGCCCAAAGTGATCTACGAGTTCCGATTGGAATTCCAAGACCTACTTCCAAATAGAGGTGGGATGGATGTCAAGTATTTCCGAACTGGTGGACGTCACTATGTGGTGCAGTCTTTTGAGTTTGGCAGTGGCCCTTTTCACGACTTGGGGGCGGTTGTGTTTGATGTAACGGGCTTGCCTGATCCCAATCAGGTGAAGGAAGTAGCGCGCTTAAAAGTACCCGACCTTCCAGGCGGAATGCACAACATTTTTATTTACAAACACACCAATAAACATATCTATCTTCTTGCCACCGTTCCAGGTGGTATGGTTCAGGTTTGGGATTTAGAAAAAGTGGTCCAGGGTGATGTCGCTGGCGCTTATGTCAGTACGATACCGACCCCCGAGTCGTCCAATAATCCGGGATCTCGCCGGTTTTATCACGACCATTATGCAGCATTTCATCCTGATACCGGAGAAGACCGTTTCTACGGTGGCGGGAATAATGGCTACTATGTGTATGACATTTCGGATATCGAAAACCCAGAACTGAAGATCACTTTGATGGGCATATCGGGCGTGGACTGGGGTCATACCTTTACTCCGAGTCCAGACGGTCGTTATGTTGTTGCAGAATCGGAATATCAATATTCTCCTCTCCGCATTTTCGATTTAAAACCTGCTTTAGATGGCGAAGTAACCAATATTAACCAGCCGATTTCAGCTTGGACTGCAAACTGGGAAAATTTGAGTCACAACCACGAAGTGAGGTGGCCTTTTGTGTTTGTTTCCGCTTATCTAGATGGGCTGCAAGTATTTAGCCTGACCGATCCCAAAAACCCACAAACTGTTGGGTACTACGATACCTATAACGGATCAGCTGAAACAGGCTTCAATCCCGTAATTAACGGCGCTTTTGGAGTTGATGTCCGCAATGCCGACGGACTGATTGTTGTTTCTGACATGTCTACCGGTTTCTGGACGTTCCGAATGGAAGGTTTCAGCGGTTGGAACGGCGAAGATTGGGGTATGCCCAATATATCGTCCGTTCAAAAATGGGATGATGAGTCCAAAGAAGGCACCCGATAGCATTTTAATCATTGAACTAACAGCTTGAGATATGAAAAATCTACTGACCATTTTATTCCTTGCGGTTGTAGTTGTGGCTCCTTCGCAGGCACAAGACACCGCTTGGACTCAGCTAAAGCCCGGATCGGACAACGTTACGGTTGAAGGGCACATTCCTCTCGGAGGAGTTTTGAACACCATGGACATGGAGGTCGAGCAGGAAATGTCTAGACCCTTCGCCTACGTGGCCCGAGGCACGGTGGGAGCGGGTTCGGTCCGAGGTACAGACATAATCGATATCTCGAATCCCGCAAGCCCAAAAGTACTCCTGCGCTGGCGCATGGAAAATCCAGACTTACATACTGGCCTTGGTGGGATGGATATCAAGTATTTCAAATATGGTGAACGGTATTACGTGGTGCAGTCTACGCAGTTTGGACCAGGCCCCAACAGTGATTTGGGTGCGTACATTTTGGACGTTACCGATCTTCCTGATCCGAGCAAGGTTTTTGAAGCAGCCCGCATACATGAACCTGACCTTCCCGGTGGATTCCATAACATCTTTATCTACAAACATTCAGATGGACGGGTCATTCTGCTGGCAACCATCAATGGTGCAGGAGCAAATATGTACGATCTTGGCAAGGCCGTTAGCGGTGACGTCAAAGGCGCGTTCATTGGCACCGTTCCGATTGCTGTGGACCAAGGTGGCTTCTACCATGACCTGTATGCGGCGTGGCATCCTGATTCAAATCAAGATCGATTCTATGGCGGTGGACAGGGTGGATACTACATCTACAACATCACGGACACCGACAAGCCTGAGTTAGAATTTACAATGACAGGTATTACGGGCGTTTCATGGGGCCACACGTTTACGCCAAGCCCAGACGGACGATACGCCGTGACGGAAACTGAATATCAATACGCCCCACTGCGGATGTTTGATATGAAAAAAGGCAATGACGGGGAAGTCGAAAACATCCGATCCCCGATTTCAGCTTGGACTGCCAACTGGAAAAACCTTGTTCATAATCATGAGGTTCGGTGGCCATATGTATTCGTATCAGGCTACCATGACGGCTTACAGGTCTTTTCCTTGATGGACCCCAAACATCCTACAACCGTCGCCTACTACGATACGTACACAGGTCCTCGCGACGTCGGAGCTATGGGAGGCGCAGTAGGGAACGGTGCGTTTGGTGTAGATGTGCGAAATGCGGATGGGCTTATTTTAATTTCTGATATGTCGACTGGGTTTTGGACCTTCCGAATGGAAGGTTTCAACGGATGGAATGGCGAAGATTGGGGAATGCCTAATATCTCTTCCGTTCAAAATTGGGACGAAGAGTCCAAAGAAGGCACCCGATAATTAATAGAACATAAAATTATGAAGCGTACTACAACAATTCTGTTGGCAATGATGATTGTTGCCTTCGCGTTCAAACCGGCTTCGGCTCAATGGACCACTGAGAAACCAGGAAGTGACAACATCGAAGTTATCGGTCACACCCCACTAGGCCCGCGGCTCAGTATTGCCGACATGGACCTTGAACAAGAGTTGAGCCGTCCTTACGCCTATGTCGCCCGAATGCACTATGCAGAAGCTGGCGAAAAAGGGATGGATATCGTAAGCCTTGCAGATCCTGCAAACCCAAAAGTTATCTACCGCTGGAGAATTGAAAACCAAGACCTCCATATGAAAACGGGAGGGATGGATGTAAAACATTTCAAATGGAACGGACGCTATTATGTAGTGCAGTCGCTTCAGTTTGGAAGTGGTGGACCGGACAATGACCTTGGCGCTGTTGTGTTGGACGTTACCGGGCTTCCTGATCCAAACTCGGTTAAGGAAGTTGCCCGGATTCGTGAGCCAGAAACGCCCGGAGGATTCCATAACATCTTTATCTACAAGCATTCCTCTGGCCGAGTACTGCTAATTACAACGATTTCCGGACCGCACGCTAACGTGTACGATCTTGGAACACTTGTAGAAGGCGGCAAGAATGCATTGGTCGCTAAAATTCCTACTCCTGCGGAAAACACCAGGCGTGGATATCATGATTTCTACGCTGGTTTCCACGAAGAATCAGGTACAGATCGGTTTTATGGAGGTGGAACGGGTGGATACTATGTCTATGATTTCACGGACATGCAAAATCCTTCTCTTTTAGTCACGTTGACCGGAATAAGTGGCGTATCCAATGGTCACACATTTACGCCTGATCCTACGGGCCGATATGTTGTAGCCGAAACGGAATACAAATATGCTCCACTTCGCATCTTCGATCTCAAGCCAGCGCTAGACGGCACTCGTAACAACATAAATCAACCGATTTCTGCTTGGACACCGGCATGGGACGGCTTGGTTCATAATCATGAAGTTCGCTGGCCGTACGTATTCGTTTCAGGATACCATGACGGTCTGCAGGTCTTCTCTTTGATGGACCCGAGCAACCCGCAAACGGTGGGCTATTTTGACACGTTTACTGGCCCCAGAAGCGATGGCGGAATGTCTGGTGGCGTGGCAAATGGCGCATTCGGCATCGACGTCAGAAATGCAGACGGTCTAATTGTTATTTCGGATATGACTACCGGTATCTGGACCTTCAGGATGGAAGGTTTTAACGGATGGAATGGCGAAGACTGGGGAGTTCCAAACGTTTCTTCAGCTCAAAAATGGGACGAAGAATCGCGCGAAGGAACCAACTAGCATGCGCCCGGAGGTTTATTGAAAAGAAACCTTTTCAGAAAACTCCATACTTCCATTTTAAAATTGTCCTGTTAATTTGTGGGGGGCGGCCGGTGGCCGCCCCCCACTTTTGTTTATCAACCTTCCCGAACTCTTGCTTTCGGCAGTTTTCTGTGGCGCGACACAAAGTCCTCGATGCTCTCTATCCTAGCCATCCTTACCGCCCTAACCGCTCTTGCCAAATGTGAGGAGAGGCACTTACATCAAATCAGCCATTTGTTCTTCGAAATCATTGCTCTAGAAACTGTCTGTCTTCTATTTTGTAATCTTCCATTCAGAAGGATTACGATGGAAACAATTCAGACAGAAGGTTGCTATGAGGCGCTATTTCTACTTATTAATTACGTTGGTGGTCGTGAGTTCGGCGGCTTGGGTTACTCCGGCTTTGAACTCCTCCCCAACTCCCGGGCTGTGCGCTTTTCAAAACGCGGCCGCTGATTACTACCAAATCAAGCTAGTCGGCACCAAAAAGGTCACAGGCGCGAGAATGGCAAAAGGAATGGGCGACGTTACGTTTGCAAGCTCTCCATTTGGAGTAGCCTTGTCTGCCATAGGAACCTACGTATTGAACCTAGACCTTCAGATGCAAAACGTCACGTTAGAAGAAGGCAAATCTTTGGTTGCATGGGTTTCTACCCCTCAAATTGACCAGATTAAACTTCTTGGGCGCTTCGACGAAGATCTTAAAGTCTTCGGATCGACAGATTGGAATAAGTTTTTAGTTGTAATCACCCTCGAACCTGCTAATTCGCCATTGGGAGCGACTTGGACCGGTCCCGTTGTGGCTCGCGGAATGTCTCGAAGCGGCCTCATGCATACACTCGCCGGTCATGGACCTTACCAAACTGAACCTTGTGCCGTGTACGGATTCTAGTCTTTTCATGTCATCAAAATTGGCTACCTCTTTGATTCTCCCCTTTCGCATCACCCTTTTAGTAGCAGGACTGCTTTTCGCAGGCACTAGTACCGCCCGAGCGCAGGATCACAGCGGTCATGACATGGGCAACATGAAAATGGGCGCCGGAGAAGAAGTGGCATGGCGCATGGTACCCATGACAACATCCATGCCCATGATGACAGACTTGATGAACGTTGTCCCAGTTGTTGGACCGTTTCTTCCAGGCTTTGGGATGGACGCTTCCATGTTTGCAGAGGCCAAACCATCCGAAATTATTGACCTTGCTGATGGCGACACGCTTCGAATGGATGCTTCTTTAGTTCGGCGCACTATTGAGGGCAAGGAATACATCATGATGGCTTACGGAGGAATGTACCCCGGTCCTTTGCTACGTTCGGATCGAGGCTCTAAGGTTGTGGTGGAATTTACCAACAACATAGAAATGCCCACGACTGTCCACTGGCACGGCTTAAGACTGGATAATGCTTTTGATGGGGTCCCCGGTGTTACCCAACCTCCGATTTTGACAGGAGAAACGTTCACGTACGAGTTGATTTTCCCGGACGAAGGCATGTTTTGGTATCACCCACACATGCGCGAAGATGTCCAACAAGACCTCGGTTTGTACGGTAATATGCTGGTGGATCCAATTGTTGAAGGCTTTTATGGCCCCGTCAACCGCGAAGTACCACTGATTTTTGATGACATTTTGATCGACGAAAATGGACTTCTGCCTTTTGGCGACTCAGGCCCTACCCATGCTTTAATGGGTCGGTTTGGCAATGTGTTGATGGTCAACGGGATTACTGACTATAGGCTCGACGTAGAAAAAGGAGAGGTCGTCCGGTTTTATCTCACCAATGTTGCCAATACCAGGGCGTTTAACGTCGTATTTGGCGGAGCAAAAATCAAAATTGTGGCTAGCGATGTCTCTCGGTATGAACGAGAGCAATTTGTCGGGAGTGTAGTTATTGCTCCAGCAGAACGGTATATCGTGGACGTACTCTTCGATGAATCTCGAGAGTATCAAATTACTAATTCCATCCAGGAGATCGACCACTACAAAGGAATTTTCGTTCCCGTATCACATCCGCTTGGGACCGTTGCTGTTTCGAACCATACTTCGACGCCCTCATTTGTCGCAGATTTCCCGGTTCTGCGCACAAATACGGACATCGTAAAGGATATTGACCGATTCCGCAAACATTTCAACCGCGAACCAGACCATAGACTTCGCCTAACGCTAAAAGTACACGGATTACCTTTACCTACCGTTCGAATGATGGAAATTGACACGCTCTACTTCCCACCAATGGAATGGAACGACACGATGCCCATGATGAATTGGCTTTCGTCCTCAGAACAGGTGGATTGGATACTGCACGATGAGGCCACTGACAAAGAGGGGATGGATATCCAATGGAATTGGAAAGTTGGAGACGTCGTTAAAATTAGGATTTTCAACGATCCTAAGACGTTTCATCCAATGAATCATCCATTTCATGTGCACGGGCAGCGCTTTTTGGTTACCCACATGGACGGAGTAGCCAGTACGAATATGGCTTGGAAAGACACTGCGATCGTACCGGTTGGAAGTACCATGGACATTTTGGTAGACGTCACTAACCCAGGCACTTGGATGGCCCATTGCCACATTGCAGAGCACCTGCACTCAGGCATGATGCTCTCGTTCACTGTCTCCGAATAGGCAACCACACGTTTAATGCTGTGCCCAATGTCCATCCGGCAGTGCAAGCCTGATCCCTTGGATTACCCTGCTTAAACTATTGATCGCCCTGGGCTGCACCTGCAGCTTCAATTGCCGCTTCGATTCTTTTTGCCATAGCCGATCCATTCTGATTTAGTGGATCTATTCGAAGGGAGGCCCGGTACTGCAGTAGCGCTTCTTTCAATTTTCCGGCGACATACAATCCCTCTCCAAAAGAATCGTGAACGTTGGCGGATTCTGGATACAATTCAGCATTGTATTCCAAAACTGGGAGGGCCAATTCAATTAGCCCTTGCCTTAAAAGCCTGTAACCCAATGAGTTAAGGGATACCTCGTCAAATGCTTCAGCGGGAAGCGTCGCTTTGGACGATTCATAAACGGCCTTGGCTTCTTCGATGCCGCCCGACAAAAGGGCGAAGTGCATGCGGCGGCCTAGTTGATAATGAGGATCGTCATAGGCCTCATAATTGAGCCATTTAACGGCCGATTGTGGTCCCCCAACTAGCGTCTCATAGACCTGTGAAAGCACGAGCATCCCATTCGCTGAATTGCTCAACATCACGAATCCAGTTTTGGCGTCCGCAGACAAAAAAGCGAATGACTTATAGCCTGGATTATCACCCCAATGCCAAATCGAAGATCCTTTTAGCGTCGGTTGAAGTCCCCACCCGAGGCCCCAGAAAATGCCATCACCAGCATCTACCTGAACGGTGGTAAACTCTTTCTTTTGACTGCGAGTGAGGCCTTCTCCTTCGTTCGAGGCAAGAAGAAATCGAGCGTAATCGGCAGCAGTGGTGTGGAGACTGAACGCGGCGTTCCCCGTCAGAGGCGTGAACTTATTCAGCGCAACTCCCATATCTGTGTGGCCGACTGCAATATTTTCCGCAAAATCCGATTGCCAAACAAAGCTGGATGAGTTCATTCCTAAAGGTTCAAACACGTATGACTGAGCCAAGTCTTCCAATGTCCTGGACGTGATGAACTCCATGATGCGTTGAAGGAATACAAACCCTTCGCCTGAGTAACTAAAGGTCAATCCGGGCTTGAAGAGGACGGGAAGATTAACCCGGTTATTGCGCCAATTCGGAAAACCCGATGTGTGGGTCAACACCATGCGAGCCGTGATCGTCAAATATTGGGGGTCGGCGGCCGCGTCGGGATAGGAAGCATAATCTGCCAAAGGTCTATCCAAATCCAGTAGTTTTTCTCCTGCCAAAAGAAGGGCGAGGTATGCTACAACAGGCTTGCTCAGAGACTCTGCTTCAAAAACGGTGTTCTCCGTTACGGGTGGGTTGGTTTCTGTACTCCTTACTCCTCCATAAAAAGACTCGCCGATCTTGCCATTTTTAATCGAGACAACAGCTAATCCGGCCACTTCTGCCTCCTTTACCATCTCTGTAAACGAGGCAATTTGGCCCACAGCAATTCCGGTGGAAAATAAAGTCGCAACAATAAGGCAGACCAGAAAGGGTCGGTAAATTCGTATCATATACTATATAAAGGCATTAGAGTCTGAATAAGACTGAACCCTCAAGGGGTTCCTTCGTTCTCTTGCTTTGACCCCAGTCGACCTTTTACAACGAACTGATTGCCATGTTTATTTCACGGAGATCATTTTTATCGAAGTCAGCGATGCTCGCTACGCTCGCATCCCTCCCCTCTTCCCTGCGTAGTTTTGGTTCTGCATTCCAAGCTCAAAATTTCACTCCAATTAGGCGAGGTGTTGGGATCTTTGAGAGCCGTGGGGGCACAATTGGGTGGTTAGTTCGGCCAGAAGCTTTAGCAGTGGTCGACTCTCAGTTCCCAGAAAGTGCAGCGGTTTGCCTCGAAGGACTCAAGGAGCGGTCAGACAGAACCATGGATTTATTGATCAATTCCCATCATCACGGTGACCACACCGCTGGAAATGCCGTCCTGGGGGCCGATGCTGATCATATTTTGGCCCATGCAAACGTTCCTATTCTTCAACGACGATCGGCTGAAAAAAACAATTCAGTTGAGGCTCAAAAGTTTGCAGATGTCACGTTTGAAGAAACGTGGGAAGAATCTGTCGGGGATGAAAACATCAAACTATCGTATTTCGGTCCCGGTCACACCAGCGGAGACGCTATCATCCATTTTCAGGAAGCGAATGTGGTGCACATGGGAGATTTAGTCTTCAACCACAGGCCGGCATACATTGATTTGGCTGCGGGAGCGTCAACCCGGAATTGGATTTCCATATTGGAGCGCGCCTACAAAGAGTTTACTGACGATACCGTGTTTATTTATGGACACGGTAACCCGACCCATGGCATTCTCGGAACCCGGGACGATCTCTTGGCCTCCGCAGACTACTTTACTGCCCTTCGCAAAGCCGTCAGCGACGGGATTAGAGACGGAAAGACAACCGATGAGATTGCTGCAAAAGGTCTCGAAGGTTTTGACAGTTTTAAAGTCAACGGATCGGCAGACGGAATTGCAGGAAACTTGAAAACCGTTTTCGAAGAAGTCACGCAGACCGTCGAGTAAGTTTTCACCTATTCAAAATGACTGGGAATGCGGCTAAGGCCGCCGACTCAGCTAAGGCCGCCGACTCGGCTATGGCCGCTGCATCCAACTAATCTTGCCTAGGAATAAGAAGTAGTTTTTCCTGCCGAGGGTCGATATATGTCACGGTTTTGCCGTCAAAAAAGGCATCTTCCTCAAGCATTACTCGCACCGTTTGGCCATCCCATGATGGAATAGGTACCGCTGCATTGAGCTCCATAGAATAGGCTGTATTGGGATGTAATGTGTAGTCCCCGCTTCCCGGAACACCACCTTGTTGATCCCAAAGGCCGATAGTTGGGCCTGCCGCATGCCCATGAAAACCAATCGGGTGCGTATAGATAGTGGCCTTGATTCCTTCTTTCTCAGCCTGTTGAAGCGCTCTGCGTAGGACTTCATTTCCACTCCTTCCCGTGACAAACTGACCGGTCAATATATCCTGAAGCCTATTTCCAACTTTCAAAGCTTGGTTCAAGTCCTCCGGAGCATCTTTTTCGTCTTGATTCAGCACATACGCCAACATTTGGGTATCTGTGTTCAGGCGCAAATAAGTGATTCCAAAATCGATGTGAAGCAGATCGCCGCGCTGGATTATGCCAGGTTCTTCCCTCGAAGAAAAATCGTCGTCGCGCACTTTGGACGTTGAGCGTTGAATATCTACGGAAGGATGAAACCAGGTTGAAAGGCCCAATTCTACAATTCGATCGCGGTACCACCATTCGACATCATCCGTGCGCGTAACTCCTGGCTGAATAACCTTTTCAGAAAGGCCCTCATCGATAATACTCCGGGCAATTCGAACGACCATCGGGTAAATTTCCATTTCACTTCGGGTTCGAGTTTCCAGCCACCCTACGGCAAGGTTTTCCGCCGAAACCAATCTCGATCGAAATTCAGCGGGCAAAGCCGCCGTCATATTATCGCGCTCCGATGCCGTTAGGCCGTCAGCATGTGCAAATGTATTGGAAATGTTAATTCCGATTTTTGATGGATTTCGGTCTGCCACTATTTCGGCCACGCGACTCCACTGATCCGGCTGTTCTTCTGGGTTCCAAGCACTTTCAAAGCTCGTTCCAATATTGTAGCGTGCTACTGCCAAGCGTTCAACGCCCTCCTCTCCGCGATCAAAGAACACCAAAATGGTTCTTCGACGCGCTGCAATCCAGGTAGCGGGAAGCATCGTCCGAATTACAGGATCTTCGTTGTATTCGCGTGCCGACACGATCCACATATCAATTCCTTCACGCCGCATGAGGTCAGGAATAATGACCTCAAATCGTTCTTCCAAAAGCTTGTCGATGACTTGCGCACGCTTATTCATCGAAAGAATAACGGGGTCACTAGCCAACACAGAAGTGTCAGGAAAAGAATCTCTCCATAAACTGGGGCCTGCCGCTTTTAAAACATCCTCAGTTTCTTTGACTTTTTCAGTGGAGCCGAAAAAGGCCGGGATCGAGAGGGCCATTACAATACCGAGAAACAAAATCCGTTTCATGACTCTTTTTGTTTAGGGAAATCTACCTTCAACTCACTTGGAACATCATTTTGCTGGGGGTTGGGGTTAATTAAGGCCC
>CALFHN010000086.1 GCA_937876355.1 uncultured Bacteroidota bacterium
GCCGTCAGATTTAGAAACCAATTCGGTTTCGCCGGCTTCTCTGGATCCTGTTGTTTGGGAGGCAATTCGTAATCTGCCTGTAGGCGAGGTTTCTCTACCTGTTTCTTTTCGCGGAGCATTCCTCTTGGTCGAGGTCCTGGACATTTTTCGCACTCCTATTGCAGCGGAGCCTGGCCAGGAAGAAATGGCCCGCTACCAGCAGGTCGCTTACACCGAAAAAGCCCGAATTGCAGCTCGGGCGTTGATTAAGCGGACAGTAGTAGACAGCGATCTTCGCATTAAAGGGGCTACTTACGGAAGTCTAGAGCAGGCTCTTTGGGATTGGCTTTCGAGTGAAACTCAGCAAGGGCAAGAAGGCGTCTTGACTCTCGCGCATCGTTTGGAAACAGATTTAACGTTGGAGGCTGAGGTTGTAAGGAATCTTCAAACGCAGACCATCTTAGAGACAGTGGATCGATCTTGGACTGTCGAGGAATTTCTAGCCGAGTACCCTCACGACCGATATCCGCTATCACTTCGGTCATACGATGAATTCCGGAGTGACCTTTACGATGCTTTCGGACTCTTGGTCAGGGACCGACTATTTGTTCGTAAGGCCGTAGCCGAAGGGTATGACCAAGCCTCGGATCTCGCAGATGAAGTCAAGCGCTGGACGGACAAATGGGTCTATGAAGTATACCGGGACCACGTCGCAGACACGGTGGCCGTTCGGGATGAGGACGTGAGTCTCTATTTCGAGCGCCACAGGTCTAACTGGCCGGAAGATGTAACATTGGAAGCCGTACGCTCCGAGGTCGAGCACCAAGTGAGACGGGCCAAGACGGTAGCAGCGCTTGAACGTGTTCTGATCGACCTCCGGGGTCAGACACGAATCGAGATAGACTATGGTGCACTTGGACAATTGGACGTATCTGCGCTCGGCAGTCGTTCACCGTCCGTACAGTTATTTAAAGCCAGTACAGGACGTCCGGGGTGGCCCGTGACTGACTATGGACTCTAATCATCAGATCCCATAAGCAATGAAATACGTTCTTTCTCTCGACCAAGGAACCACCAGTTCAAGGGCCATTCTATTTAATCGGGATGGTCATATCGTGGACATGGCACAGCAAGAGTTTGCCCAGCATTATCCTCAACCCGGATGGGTTGAACACGATGCGGGGGAGATTTGGAATACGCAGCTTCAGGTGACCAAAGAGGTGCTCGATCGGGTAGGGTCGGACGGCTCTGACATTGCGGGGATTGGAATTACCAACCAGCGCGAGACAACGGTTGTGTGGGATCGAAGGACTGGACTTCCCATCTCTCATGCTATTGTGTGGCAGGATCGGCGAACGGCAGGCTTTTGCGATGAACTAAAGAATCGAGGCCTCGAAGATGAGGTGCGTTCGAGGAGTGGATTGGTGGTGGATGCCTATTTCTCAGGCACTAAGATTCGCTGGATGTTGGAAAACGTTCCTGGAGCACGAGAAGCAGCGAACGAGGGCCATTTGGCCTTCGGGACGGTAGATAGCTGGCTCATATGGAATCTGACGGGAGGGAAGATTCATGCTACAGATCCTTCGAATGCCTCGCGTACCATGCTCTATAATATTCATGAGATGGCATGGGACGATGTACTGCTTGACCTTTTGGAAGTACCGCGCTCTATGCTTCCAGATGTAGTTCCCTCAAGTGGGGTCATAGGGGCAAGTGATTCTACTCTTTTTGGCTCAAAAATCCCGATATCAGGCGTTGCCGGTGATCAGCAAGCGGCATTGTTTGGTCAGGTATGTGTGGACCCCGGAATGGTGAAAAACACCTATGGGACCGGGTGCTTCATGCTTATGAATACCGGTAGTAAAGCCATCGAATCAAACAACAATCTGCTTACGACAGTTGCGTGGCAGATTGGAGATCAGACAACCTATGCGCTAGAGGGCAGTGTGTTTATCGGAGGAGCGGTGGTTCAGTGGCTTCGAGATGGCCTGGGAATAATCGAGTCTTCTGCCGAAGTTGAGGCCCTCGCGGCACAGGTTGAATCAAGTGAAGGTGTATTTCTGGTACCGGCATTTGCCGGACTTGGAGCGCCACATTGGGACCCATACGCTCGAGGTATTCTTATTGGATTGACACGGGGATCTTCAGCAGCTCACATTGCACGTGCTGCCTTAGACAGTATTGCCTTTCAGAGCGCTGATTTGGTTCGCGCCATGGAAACTGATTCCGGCATCGAGCTTGCCAGTATGAGGGTGGATGGAGGGGCGGCTGCCAACAATATTTTGATGCAATTCCAAGCTGATCTCCTTGCCGTTCCTGTCGTTCGACCGCGCATCGTTGAAACCACTGCTCAGGGTGCTGCTTATTTAGCGGGATTGGCGGTAGGTTTCTGGAGTGGTATACCCGAATTGCGAGCACTCTGGGCTGAGGATCGAACATTCCGTTCCCACATGTCAGACACAGATCGGGAATCGTTGACAATCACCTGGAAACGAGCCCTTGGACGGTCTCGAGACTGGATAGAGCCTGGAACGCATGCCTAGTTTCGATCATCTGCATCCTTCAGACGCGCACGCCCCAAAGCACACCGGTCTTCTGAATCGTACCAAGGCTCTTGCCGATGTCCGAAACAGTGGGGTGTGGGATGTCGTGATTATCGGAGGAGGAGCAACAGGGCTGGGAGCTGCTGTCGATGCAGCATCAAGGGGGCTACGCACGTTGCTTCTTGAACGCGATGACTTTGCGAAAGGAACATCCAGCCGAAGTACAAAGCTTATTCACGGTGGTGTACGCTATTTAAAGCAAGGACGCATACGCATGGTAATGAAGGCTCTTAGGGAGCGAGACCAGCTATTGAAAAATGCTCCACACCTTGTGAATCTCCTCCAATTTGTGGTGCCATGCCGCAATTACGCGGAAATAGGATTCTATGGCATAGGATTGAAACTGTACGATATCCTCGCATCTGGGCGCGGTCTACCACCCTCTCGTGTATTGAGTCGAAACGCAGTTATTCGTGAGCAGGAAGGTGTGAATGATACTCATCTTGCGGGAGGTATTGAATATTCCGATGGCCAGTTTGACGATTCCCGCCTGGCACTCGCCTTGGCTCAGACGTGTGTTCGAGAGGGAGGCACGGTCATCAATTATTGCAACGTGAAGGCACTTTCTAAGAATGCACAGATGTTGATGGAAGTGCAGGTGGTAGATTCGGAAGCGGGTGAAGAGTCCAGGGTTACAGCCCGGTCCGTAATCAATGCTACGGGCGTATTTGTTGATGCAGTGCGTGAGATGGACGCTCCCGGAAAGGAGAGCTTAATCCGGGCAAGTCAAGGAGTACATTTGGTGTTGCCAGCGTCGTTCTTACCCGGACCAGCTGCCGTAATGGTTCCGAGCACGGATGATGGTCGCGTGTTGTTCTGCATCCCCTGGAAAGGACACGCACTGCTTGGAACTACGGATACCCCGGTAAAATCGATCGATACGGAGCCACGAGCATTTGAAGAGGAAATCGCATTTTTGATCGGACATGCTGGTAGATATCTGAAAAAAGCCCCTTCCCGCTCCGATGTGCTCAGCGTATTTGTTGGACTGCGCCCTCTCATTGGTAATTCAAAAGGCCCCACAAAATCAGTCTCTCGTGAACACTTGATTCTAGAGTCAGAATCAGGTTTGATAACGATTACGGGAGGCAAGTGGACTACGTACCGATATATGGCCGAGCAAGTTGTGAACCGGGTATGTCGGCGCATTGGAGCCTCGGATCGCACGTGCGTGACGAGGGATCTTCCCCTTTACGGTCACAGCAATGATCATGATGATCATATTATGTTTAGTGAGTACGGATCAGATAGGCTGGCCTTGATCAAAACTATTCAAGAGGATGCTCAAGGAGATGAGCGTTTGCATCCTGATCTTCCGTTTGTGATGGGGCAGGTGACATGGGCACTCCGATATGAAATGGCGTTTACTGTAGAAGACGTTCTCGCTCGTCGTATGCGAGCTCTCTTCCTAAATGCGGCCGCCAGCATAGAAATGGCACCGGCCGTAGCGCGTAAAATGGCAGCTTACTTGGATAAAGATTCCGATTGGATAGAGAGGCAGGTCTCTTCCTTCACTTCCTTAGCCTCTCGGTACCAGCTTCAACCCTGATTCGAACTCAGCGATGCGGACACTTTCGATAAATAGAACCACTGATATGAATAACGTTTCTCAAATTATTCCATTGCTTGTTTTGACTGGCCTGCTTGGGTGCAGTCCAGTGGTTGATTATGATTTACAAGGACATCGGGGAGCACGGGGTTTGCTTCCCGAAAATTCAGTTCCTGGATTTCTTTTAGCCTCTGATCTGGGGGCAGATACGATAGAGATGGATGTTGTTGTGGCTGCTGATTCTCAGATCGTTGTGTCACATGAGCCTTGGATGTCCTCCGAGATCTGTTCCCATCCGGATGGCACGCCGGTGACTGAGGACGAAGCTCAGGCGCTCAATTTGTACACGATGTCCTACGAACAGATAGCAGCTTTTGACTGTGGGTTAAGAGGAAACCCCAGATTTCCGGACCAAGAAGCACGTGCTGTAAAGAAACCCCTTCTTTCCGAGGCGCTTCTGGCCATCGAGAATCATTCCGAAAAAATGCTGCGGTATAATATTGAGATCAAGTCTAAGGAGGAAGGAGATGGTATATTCCATCCGGACGTTGATACATTTGCACGGCTCCTTCATCAGGTCATTGCTGAGTTGGGGCTGATGAATCGGGTTACTATACAGTCCTTCGATCCCCGTGCACTGGAAGCTTTTCGCCGGATTGAATCGCAAGTAACACTGGCGTTTTTGGTTAGTAATGAGTTAGGCCTTGAAGCAAATATGGATCGGCTGAGCTTTATTCCACAGGCTTATAGTCCCAATCACAATCTTGTTGACCGCTCACTCATTGATTCCGTGCATGGGTTGGGAATGACCATTGTGCCCTGGACGGTGAACGATTCAGACCGAATGAAAGAACTTCTTTACCTTGGTGTGGATGCGCTTATCACGGACTATCCCGATCGGGGAGCGGCTCTCAAGCCGTAGTTGCTCCTAATTCGTAGTTGCTTTCAACTAAACCCTTTTAGATAGATGACGCCTTTTTTAGCTGAAATACTTGGAACTGCCTTGCTCATTCTTCTCGGGAATGGAACCGTTGCAAACGTCCTGCTGGGTAAGACCAAAGGACATGATAGTGGCTGGATCGTTATTACTGTTGGGTGGGGAATGGCCGTTTTTGTAGGCGTTTTCTCCGTTGCGGCGATAAGTGGCGCACACATCAATCCAGCTGTAACATTAGGCCTAGCTGCGGCTGGCAAGTTTTCGTGGTCATTGGTACCGTCCTATATGGCTGCCCAGTTTCTTGGAGCAGCTATCGGTGCTTTTCTGGTATGGCTGCATTATCGACCTCATTTTGCCGCCACAGAAAACGCAGATTTAAAATTGGCTGTATTCTGCACAGCTCCAGCAATCCGTGATACAATGTCGAATTTGATATCTGAGATTCTGGGGACATTTGTACTTGTCTTCTGTGTACTGCTCCTGGCGGCTCCGGAGGTGGGTCTTGGCGCCCTTGATGCACTTCCTGTTGCCTTGCTGGTTCTTGTCATTGGTATTGCTTTAGGGGGAACGACCGGCTACGCAATCAACCCGGCCCGTGACCTTTCGCCGCGATTAATTCATGCATTGCTTCCTATTCCCGGCAAGAGGGATAATGATTGGAGCTATTCGTGGATTCCAGTGGTGGGTCCATTTATTGGTGCATTGATAGCAGCCGGACTCTTCGTATTAATTGGAGCGAATTCATGATCGGATTACTGCGTCCTCCATCTCATAAGCAACGGATACCAGAGGCCGAGACAGATAAAGAATATCGGCGCCTCAGGCTACAGGTGTTCATGGGCGTTTTTGTCGGCTATGCTGGCTACTACTTCGTCCGTAAGAACTTCTCACTGGCCATGCCCTACCTCATCGAGGAAGGGTTTTCCAGGACTGAACTTGGATTTGCATTATCTGGCGTTGCCATTGCCTATGGATTGTCAAAGTTTTTGATGGGGAGTGTTTCTGATCGGAGCAATGCTCGAACATTCATGGCATTGGGTTTGGCCGTGAGTGCCGTCATTATGATTGTGCTCGGGACCGTACCCATTGCGACGTCTTCCGTAACCATCATGTTCACTTTGTTGTTGTTGAACGGCTGGTTTCAGGGTATGGGGTGGCCGCCGTCCGGACGCACCATGGTGCATTGGTTCTCGGTCAGTGAGCGCGGTTCCAAAATGGCGTTATGGAATGTGGCGCATAATGTTGGCGGAGGTCTTGTAGGACCTATCGCCATACTGGGAGTCGCTGTTTTTGCAGATTGGCACGCTATTCTCTACACCCACGGAATTCTTTCCTTGGTGGTCGTGGTTTTTATTCTCCTTAAGGTTCGAGATACGCCACAGAGCGAGGGTCTTCCCCCCATCGAAGAGTACAGGAACGACTATCCAAAAACGTTCGAATACGAGTCCACCCATGAAAAGGAATTCTCTACCAAAGAGATCTTTTTTGGACACATCTTCAACAATAAGCTTTTGTGGACTATCGCTTTGGCGAATGCCTTCGTGTATTTGGTTCGTTATGGCGTACTCGATTGGGCACCGACCTATTTGGGAGAGGTGAAACAGTTTTCCTTCGACGATTCCAGCTGGGCCTATGCTCTTTATGAGTGGGCAGGAATCCCTGGCACGCTTTTGTGTGGATGGATGTCGGACAAGTTTTTCCGGGGACGACGCGCTCCCGTTAGTATCCTCTACATGTTCTTGACTGGTGTCTGTGTGGTTGTCTATTGGCTCAACCCGCCAGGCAATCCGGCGCTGGACATTGCTATGCTGATTGCGATCGGGTTTCTTATTTATGGACCCGTCATGTTGATTGGCGTCCATGCCTTGGATCTGGTTCCTAAGAAGGCTGCTGGAACGGCCGCTGGTTTTACCGGCTTGTTCGGGTATGTCGGAGGAGCCGTGACAGCCAATATTGTTATTGGTGCCTTGGTAGATGCATATGGCTGGGACGCTGGATTTATGCTGATAGCAGGCTCTTGCGTGGCGGCCATTCTACTCATTGCGCTGACGTGGAAAGCCGAGCAGCGTTCTTTAGGGCACGAGTAATATCGAAGGCATCGTTCTCTGCCTGCTATTCTGCCGAAGCCCGATGCGTACGCAGTGCGCGGAATTCTCTATTAAAACAGATAATATATACATGATTACCATCAGAAAAACTAGTCGAAAACTGAATAGAGCGATGAAGAAAACACTACTCTCCATCCCATTATTTACCAGTTGGGTTCTGACCTGATTTTGTGGAGAGAGCCCATCTTGGAGTTAGACACGGTTTTTTCTCATTAACGACT
>CALFHN010000087.1 GCA_937876355.1 uncultured Bacteroidota bacterium
CCAAAGAAACGGCCAAAGAAGGGGTCTGGGACATTTCCACGAGTAATTTTTTTTCCGTCTCCCGGAAAACATCCTCTCCCAACAATTCAAAAATTCCAGGGATTGATAGGCCTAAATGGTCGCTTACTTCCGTATCTAGATCAATAGAGGTGAACCCTGCGTATTTTGCAACACGAGGAGTCACAGTAGATTTCCCGACGCCCATGAAACCCGCAATATAAATTCGCTGTACGGGTGGCATTGATTCCTTTTTTCGTTCACCTTTACACTACTTAATGTAAGGAGCTTCTATTTGCCGACCTATCGAATGGATATTGAATACGATGGTACAGAATGGCACGGCTGGCAAATCCAGCCCGACCTTCCTACCGTGCAGGGCGCTTTGGAAGAAGCTTTTAAAGTGGCCATGCGACGATCGACTTCGATCATGGGATCCGGAAGGACCGACGCAGGCGTTCATGCTTCTGGACAAGTTGCACACTTCAAAGATGACGGTCCACTGGACACGGTCAGACTATTTGGATCGCTTAACGGCATCTTGCCAAAAACAATCGCAGTACGCGCGCTAGAAGAAACTCATCCGTCCTTCCATGCTCGATTTGATGCAAAAATTCGGCAATATCGGTACCGTGTTTCGACCTTGCCCATTGCACTGGATGCCCATCATCGCTGGTTTATTCGACCCTTTCCAGATTTTAATGAGATGAATAGAGCTGCCAGCATGCTCCTGGGAAGCCACAATTATTCTGCTTTTTGCCGAGTTTTGTCAGAAACAGAAAACAGAGTGTGCGAGATAGCTCTTGCCCAGTGGAGTCCCGTTCCGGCACGAGATGGTAGTTTCGATTTTGTTATTCGAGGAGATCGCTTCCTTCACGGGATGGTCCGTTCTATTGTAGGAACTCTACTCGAAATCGGTCACGGAAAAAGAGCTGCCGATTCGATACCTGATCTCATTGCCTCTCAAGACCGTACGAAGGCTGGTTTTGCAGCTCCTGCGCATGGACTAACACTAGAACAAGTAATCTATTAGGCACGCCCAGGGCGGCGGCGAACGTCGAAAGGCATTTATTTAGCCCCACGGAGCCTCGCTCCAATTGAATCGTCTAAGTGCACTATGAGACGTTATCCCACCCCTATTTTGTTGTTATTATTCGTGCTTGTTTTCGCAGGAGGCTGCGACCGAGCATTTTCTGATGTGGGAGAAGCAACCATTGAAGTTGTGTCACCGGACGTGACTGTTGCTATAACTGAACCAACTATTACGCTCGAACTCGAAGTCACTTCCGTCCGAGATGTGACTAGGGTTCGTTCGGGTCAAAATGACTTTTCATTTGACAATGGCACCAAACGTTGGGTTGCACCTATGGCCCTCCATAAAGGACTCAATCAGTTTATCATTGAAGCCTTCGTAGATGATGGTCCAACTCGTTTGGATACCGTTTCTGTTTTTCATTTGACTTACAAGCTTACAAGTCCGGTCAGTCCAATTTCAACATTTGGAACGGGTAGCCATACCCTTACCCCAAGTTCCGAAGGAAAGTCGATTCTCGTAGGTGGGTCTTTTCAGACTGGCGTTGGTGCAGCCATTGACGCTCATGTTCTCAATCCAGGCGCCTCGCATTTTCGCCCCATAGTAGCAATTGCAAACTGGCCGAGGTCGGGCCATACCGCCTCGGAGCTTCCCAGTGGACGTATCCTGATCGTTGGGGGTGCAGTTTTAGGCGACATTCAGTCGTATGAAGAACTGGTTGCTCCGGCTGAAATCTACGACCCGTCGACATTAACCTTTAAGGTGGTTCCGATCAGCGGCGATCCGATTCGACGCATGTACCATACTGCTGTAATTCGCGAAGTTGGTGGTCAATTTTATCTTGTTCTTTTGGGGGGACGCGGAGACATCCGGTATACACCGAGTCCGCTTCTAGGAATACGTAAGGACATGAGGACTTTTTTACTTCGCAATGACTCCCTCATAGCTGTTTCGCCCACTGTGGGGCCATTTATCGAGCCCATCGCTGGACATATTCAAACCTCCTTGTCGGCGGGTGCTCCTTGGGCGGCATCTCGGTACTTGGTAAACGGCCTCCGATTTGGTTCTACAGAAACGGAACCGTCTTCTTTCATTATGGACTTCGATAGTCCTTTTGGAATAGAAATAACACAAACTCGACCGATGCAGCAACCCCGAATTCGGCATGCATCGGTGACCATTGCACCGGGGATAGTCGCTATTTTTGGTGGACGAGCAGAAGACCCCACGGTTGTTTTTGGCTCTGGCGAACTGTTTGTAGAGGAGGCGAACAAGTATTTTACCCTTCCTTTTTCAATCACTCCTCGATTCGGGTTGACCGCAACACGTTTGAATAATGACAGTATATTGTTATTCGGCGGTTTCGATGCCACTTCCGGTTCACTCTCTGTAGCAGATTTTGTATCTTTAGAAGTCCAATAATCACGTAATTTTTTCGCGCTCGTCCATGGACGTCCAGCTCATACTTCGTTGGCTTGTAACGGCAATTGTCATTGTAATTGCAGTGGTATTGCTTGGATTTGTGCTTCAATTGGCTGGTGTGTTATTAAAATTGGCGATCAACTTTTTGGTCATTCTCCTGATCGTTGCTCTTATTGTCCGACTTTGGGGCGCCTTTCGCTCGAGCTAACACCCTTTTTGGTCGAGTTTGGGCTTGGTCTGGTTCCAACATGCCCAACGTTCGACCCAGTTGAGATTTTATGAGTCAAATAGATTTCCGTGTTTTTTCGGAAACTGACCGCCTTCGGCAGGTAATCGTTCACACGCCGGGCGCAGAAATGGATCTTGTATCCCCTTTGGATCGGGAGGCCCTGCTGTTCGAGGATATCCTTTACCTGAGCCACGCCAGAAAGGAACACGAACTTATGTGTTCCATTTTTGAAAAGATGGTTGGCCCTGCGGGAACGGTTTTTCAAATCACCTCCCTGCTCAAAGAGGCATTTATGCTCGAGGATGCACGGGAAAGTTTTATCGACCAAATCGTCGAAGCTTCGCCGGGTGCCAACTTGCGGGCGTTTGAAAAAGACCTGAATCAGTTATCGCCGGACGAATTGTATCATTTTGCGCTAACGGGTGAATCGCCATTGGCCTTGGAAGCAAAACCACTTCCAAATCTTTTATTTATGAGGGATCTGGCAGCAGTTGTAGGCAATCATATGGTCCTGAGCCACGCAGCTACCTCTGCTCGGTCTAGAGAAAGCGTTATCATTAACGTGGTAGCATCCTTTCATCCGGCTTTCGCGCTTCACAGGGATCGCATTATCAAACTTCCTCCCGGAGTAACCTTTGAAGGCGGGGACCTTCTCGTTGCGTCGGACGACACTGTTCTTATTGGTAATTCAGAGCGGACATCGTTCGGAGGAGTCATTTCGGTTGCCAGAAGACTTTTGAGCGATACGTCCATCAAGAACGTGATCATGGTCACTCTGCCAAAAGAACGATCATGTATGCATTTGGATACCGTTTTTACGTTTGCCTCACCTGACGAGTGTGTCGTATTTCCGCCTTTGATTGATCCTCACGGAATGAATAATGTGGTGACGTTTAATGCGGCAGATGGACCCGACAATCTTACCTGCAAGGTGCACCTTAATTTGCACAGCGCTCTCGAAAGTACGTTGCACAGAACTATCACGTTCGTGCCGTGCGGAGGCTCAAACGCCTTGAACCAACAGCGTGAACAGTGGACTGACGGAGCCAACTTGTTTGCTATTGCTCCCGGCGTTGTACTGGGATATGAGCGCAATCAAAAGACGTTTGAGGAAATGGCTCGTTTGGGTTACCGGGTTGTTACCGCAGAGGGCTTTTTGTCCTACTACAAAGAAAGTACATGGGAGCCCGGCGAGAAAGTTGCCATCAAATTAGATGGCTATGAACTGTCCCGCGGCCGCGGCGGCCCAAGGTGTATGACGATGCCAATTTCTAGAGTAAGCTCATGAGCCTTTCCCAACTCATGGCTGACCACACTCGTTGGATGAATTATGCCATTAGAGAAGCGGAAAAGGCAGCTGAAGAGGGCGAAGTACCAGTTGGGGCAATTGTGGTTCGCGGCAATCAGATTGTTGGCCGCGGGCATAATCAAGTGGAACGACTAACCGATGCCACGGCACACGCGGAAATTATTGCAATTACGGCGGCTTGCCATACTCTCGAATCGAAGTGGCTTGAGGATTGCACACTCTATGTTACGCTTGAACCCTGTCCTATGTGTGCCGGAGCAATTTGGTTGGCTCGGCTAAAATGTGTCGTATATGGGGCATTTGATGAAAAAGCCGGAGCCGCCTCGACGTTGTACAATATTCCTCAAGACCCCAGACTGAATCATTATGTTGATTTAATTTCAGGAGTGGAGGAAGAACGTTGTGCGTTGCTGTTGACTAGTTTTTTTGCTGCAAAAAGGAATAAAAATGAAGGTTGACGCAGTAGTAGTTGGTGCCGGACCGGTAGGCCTTGCTTGCGCCTTAGAACTCACACGGAAGGGTTTGACCTGTCTAACATTAGACAAAGGTTCATTGGTCAATTCGCTGGTCGGATATCCGACAAATATGGAATTTTTTTCAACTCCGGAATTGCTCGAAATTGGTGGTTACCCTCTCGTTACTTCTCATTATAAACCGGTTAGAGAAGAGGTCATAGATTACTATCGCCGCGTTTCAGCCCTAGAAGAGCTGGAAATTGGCCTATTTGAGGGAGTTGTATCTGTCGAGGGCGAAGTTGGAACGTTTGTAGTCAAGACGACAAAACGATCCATCGATTGCCGGTTTGTTGTGGTGGCAACTGGGTTTTTTGATCATCCCAACAAGCTAGCTGTTCCCGGAGATTCACTTCCAAAAGTTACACATTACTTTAAAGAACCTTTTGCATACGTTCGGCGCAACGTAGCTATAATTGGTGCCAAAAACTCTGCTGCCAAAGCTGCGCTCAAATGCCACCGATACGGTGCAAAGGTGACCATGATTGTTCGCGGAACCGAAATTGCACCAACAGTCAAATACTGGATTCGACCAGATCTGATTAATCGAATCGCGGAAGGCGCTATTAGCGCATACTTTAGCTCGAATGTGACTGAAATTACAGACAATACAATCACCATTATGTCGCCTGACGGCGAAACCGTCTTAGACAATGACGTGGTCTTGGCTTTAACGGGATATCATCCGGACTATGAATTTCTACGAGGATTGGGCATCGGTATCGAAGCAGATGCTGTAGAAACACCAACTCACAGCTCCAGTACCTTTGAAACCAACCGCCGTGGGGTATTTCTAGCAGGAACCGTCTGTGGCGGGCGCCACACAAGTCGTTGGTTTATCGAAAATGGTCGACACCATGCAGCCGTAATAGCAGGAGTCATTGCCAGCTATTTTACTGCCGCTACAATCTGAGCTGCTAATTCGTTTTGGGGGTTTATCGATAGCGCCTTTCGTGCCGATTGTTCGGCTGCAACGTACTCTTCATTTCTAAACTGTGCCAATGCCAGTTTTGAGAGCAATACGTCACTTTGAGGACTTGTGTTTGCAGCTCTTTTGAACATGGATACCGAGGCCGGATAGTTTTCGCTGTTGAGATACAACGTTCCCAAATTGTCCAACGATTCAGTATGAAAGGGAATCCGCGTAATAGCCAACCGAAGAGTTGATTCTGCCTTGGACACATTACCCATTTGAAGGTATGTAAGTCCTAAGTTGCTCATAGTGCTCCCGTGAAATGGATTCAACTCTAAGGCCCTATTCAAATTTGATTCTGCACGTTTAAGTTCACCTTTGCGCAAGTAAGCCGTTCCTAAATTAAAAAATGCAATTTCGTTCCACTTTTCGAACGTAATGGCCAGCTTGTATTCAGTGATGGCTTCATCAAGACGGTTTCTAGACTCTAAAAAACGTCCCAGATTAAGACGGATATCGGATAATGCAGGCTGAATCCGAAGAGCCTCGCGGTATAGTTGTTCCACTTTTTCTGGTGCCTGGCGGATTCCTTCGTACGCTTGCCCAAGAGCATTGAGTCTCTCGGGTTTGGACGCATCCATTCTCAATGCTTGCTCCAAAGACGGAATGGCTTCCGTAAACCGTCCAAGAAGTACGAAGGCAAATCCATGCAAATAAAAAGCTTCGCTTATGCTTTGATCCTGCCCAAGGGCCTTTCCAAGCACTGAAATTGCTTCTATTAGGACTTCTTTACTCCCTGTCCGCTTTCCTTCAGTTACCAATGCCATTCCTCGATACAATCGGGACGAGGCACTTTCTGAAGTATCCTTTTCAAATACCGCCGTTAAAATGGCATCTCTATGCGCCGCCTCCGGCTTCGATGTTGAGTCCTTTACAATTCGTATCCAATGATCTGTAAAAGCTGAGTGCGGCGCCTCAATTATGTCTCTCTTGGGCATATGGCATGAAATACAATTGCTTTCTGCCGCATGATTTTCGCGATCTAATTTCGATTCGAATGACGATACCAATTGCTGAGACTCATGGCAACTGGTACATGTAGCATTAAAAATGTCTGGGCCTTTTGTGCGGAACCCGTTGTGAGGATCATGGCACGTAGTGCACTGAAGCGGCTTGTTCAGCGATTGAGTCTCCAAAAAACATGCACTAAGCTTCATTCGATCTGCGTGGGAAAT
>CALFHN010000088.1 GCA_937876355.1 uncultured Bacteroidota bacterium
CGATCCCAAAGCACAAACTACGCGTCAGGTTCTCGAAGGGGAGCTTCCGAGCCCCATCAACCCGCCTTCAGGCTGCGTTTTCAGAACCAGATGTCCGATCGCGGATGAAGAATGTGCTTCCGTGGTGCCGGAATTGAAGGAATTTCGCCCAGGGCAATTCGCGGCCTGTCTAAAGATCTAGCGCAGTCGTCGTTTAGCGGGGCCATGGCTCGGCCGCCTGGACGCCTCTGATTTTCAGACTCAGGCCAACCCGTTCAATGATTCCGGTCAATTCGCGCTCGGTATACGCATCAATTAGGCGGCCAGGCGGCCGAATGAACCTAGAATCGATTATTCCGCGTTCGAAATAAATAAACTTCCGATAAGCCAGACCAATTTTAGGTTGAAATTCGTAGCGGATAAGCGGAATATACCGATCGAATATGCCCGCGGCTCTGTCTACATCGCCCGCTCTGAACGCGTTGTAAATCGCGACGAGAACCTCGGGGAAAGCGAAACCGGTCATGATTCCGTTTGCACCGCGCTGTAATTCTTCCAAAAAATACTCTCCACCCAGCCCTGCGAAAATCCCGAACGACTCATTCGCCAAAGTCCTGATCTTAGTCAGCTTATCGAGTACGGGGAGTTCTTCGAGTTTGATGTAATCTACCCCATCGATTTCATTCGCTATGCGGGCAATAAGCTGCGGCGATAGCATGGTAATAAAGGACTCTGGAAAATCATGGATGATGACCGGAATGTCGACCGCAGCGGCTACTTCCGCATAGTGGTTGAACAGGGCCTGATCATCTTGAATCCCCAAAGGGGCAACAAAAATGGCTGCGGCTCCAAGATCCTGTGCTTCGACCGCCTGCTCAATAGCTCCTGCCGTTCCAAAAGCTCGGACGCCTACCCACGTCGGAATAGCACCCCCGATCTGATCTACTACGCTTCGAACAACTAGTTTTCGTTCCGCTTCGGCCAGTTTGTGCGCTTCGCCCATGAAGCCTAGAATGCTTACTCCGTGCACGCCAACCTCGAGTTCAAAATCAATCATGCGACGAATGCTTGATTCGTCCACCTTCCCTTCGCTCGTAAACGGAGTCGGTAGAATTGGAAGAACTCCTTGAAAACCCATTTTTATACCTTTATTATACCTGATCTAACCCTTTTTTGCCAATTTCGATGGCACAAAGGTACCTGTTCCTGCTGCGCCCGTGACCTGTCCGTCCGCATACACCTTTTGACCTCGAACCCAAGTAGAATCGACCTTGCCTTTCACGTTCATTCCCGTATAAGCACTCACCCCGACCTCGTAATGTAGCTTCTCTTCGTCTACCACCCACTCGGCATTGGGATCAAACACAACAAAATCGGCATCTGCCCCAATCATCAATCTGCCTTTGTTTGAAAATCCGAAGATGTCCGCCGGCCCAGAGCACACCAATTCCAGAAAACGCGATAACCCAATGCGCCCCTTGGCGACAGCCTCGCTATACAGCAGTTGCCCGAGCGTTTCAGCCCCCGGGATTCCGGCGTAAGCGTCAAAAATACTCTCTGTTTCTTTTCTAAAAAGAGGGTATGGTGAGTGATCCGAAGTCACGATATCGATTTGGCCGTTCGCAATTCGCTCCCACAACCCCCTGACATCCTCTTGGGTGCGCAAGGGTGGATTACATTTGGCACGACCGCCTTGCTGGGTGAGGGCATCTTGCGTAAGCAATAAGTATTGGAGGCAGGTCTCGCCGGTAGCGTTCACGCCTTGGCTGCGATTCCAGTTGATCAGATCAAAAGTCCGTGGAACGGTCCCGTGAACCATGTGCAAATGGGCTCCGGTCCAATGGGCAAACTCTAGCAGACGCCCTGCAGCCTCCGTTTCTGCAACAGCCGGCCTACTCAAGGCGTGGTCAAGCGGAGCAAAACGTCCCGCCGCCACAAATCGGTCGGTTTCTGAAAAAATGATCTCTTGATTTTCTTGGTGCGCAGCGACGGGCCTCCCGGTACGGGCAATCTCTTTGAAGGCCTCGACAAAACGACCATCTGGAATCCTTGGAAAACGAACCGGGTCGACTTCGATGGTAGACACCTTGTATCCTGCGGCGCCCAGCGCAGCCATGGGCGCAATCTGGTCCAAAGGACCAGTCGGGGGAAACGTGACGTAGAGCCCGACATCAATCACGGCCTCTCGAGAAATGTCGTCAATTTTTTGCTTCAGGCGTTCCGCTGAATTTACCGGACGATCCGGTCTATCGAACGGCATGTCGATGAGGGTAGTTGTTCCACCTGCCGCTGCGGCCTTTGTGGTAGCCGTGATGCCCTCTTCTTCGCAGGAGCGACAGTGCACGTGAGCATCGACAAAACCCGGTAGGATTAACTTTTCGCCGGCGTCGATCTGTTTTTCGCCGTTAAGCGCCGAATCAGAAATTGCTGCAATTCGGCCTCCGCGGATACCCAGCCATCCAATGGATGGGAAATCTCCTCCGGAAAGGGCCAATTTCCCACGTACTACAAGATCAAATGACTCATTATTCATAGTTATTCTCCCAACAAATCTCGCATTTCTTTGATGATGTCCCGCGCAAAGTCGGTCGCCAAGTACCCCAAATCAAATACCGGAACGGGAAGCGCTTCTGAGACCCGATCCAAAATGACTTTAGAATAACCAACGTAATCCAAAACCAAAGCACTTGCCTCTGATACAGACCCGATCTCGATTAGCCAAAGGTCGGCGGCCAGCTCAGGAGTTCGTTCGGTCATTGAGCGAACATCAACCGAAAACCCAGCCAGATTCCATTTCGAAAACGCTGGCCGAACCTGGGCTTCGAAAGGTACAATGACCAACAAACTCGACAGCCCATCTCTGTGAAACGAGTCGCACGCATGTTCGAAAGGCCTAACAAGGCTGCCTTTTGATCGCAATTCAGGAAACGGACCAGCGCACAACACGACGTGAACGTGTGCTTCGTCTTCCAACCGATCAATGTTGTCTTGAATCCGGGCTTGCAAAAAGGCGGCGCCCACCTCGACTCGAGCCCCATCCGACATCTTCGTTTCTAATGGAAAATCGTCAGGGTCAACGCCAGGCACTTGCTCCATTTCTAGCCCATCCAACGCACCTGTTACGCGGACATCAGGCTCCCCGAGAGCTGCAATAATAAACGGCGTCAAATCAGGGCGGGGAGTCTGGCCAATGGTATGTAGAGCGATTGTAATGGACATTAAAACAACAAAAGTCCCCCAGTTGATGGATTCCAGTTGGGCAGCCGATTGCCGATGGCCGTCCTACGAACCGGATTATACAGAAAAAGCCACGGCGCATCATCACGTAGAAGTCCATATGCCTCTTGGTAAACCGCGCGCCTGCTACTGAGGTCCACCGCCTGCCGGCCGCGGTCCACAAGCGTGTCGAAGCGTTCATTTCGATAGCCCATCCACCAAGGCCCCGCGTTTCCAGAATGAAACTTCTCCCAGAACACCCGAAACGTGCTAGAGGGGCTGGAGTCGAAACACGCCATATCCCCTATCGCTTTGTCCCCTTTTGGCTTGCCTCGCACACTCATAGCGTATCCAG
>CALFHN010000089.1 GCA_937876355.1 uncultured Bacteroidota bacterium
CCGCTTTGTGGTCTTGGATAAACTCTGAATCTTGTATTCCGATCATACGTGTCTCCCTCTATTATTGTACCGCGAGGCTTAAAGAAGAAAGAATTTGTGATGCCCCACGATAGCGACCGGAGTCTTGCCTTCCGACCAACGGGGGTGGACGGCTGCTGTGTGATAGTGGTTGGCTCGATGGTTGGCGGGAATGGGGTTCTTGTCGCCCAGAACCTTCTGCGCCGCGTCGATACAGTCTAACCAGGCTTTGTCGTTAGGTGAAGGGGTGTTTCCTGTCCGCGGGTAGACTAGATTATTAGGATCATTCTTGTTGAAGGCCGAGAACTGCCAAGGCTGTAGTATCACCTTCTCGAAGGTGTCCGGCCACCGGGAGTCTCTCACCCGTTCCCTAATCGTATTTGCGACCAGGAGCTTACCGTAGAAGGGCTCCCCGCGAGCCTCACGGAAGACACAGAGGGCTAGGATGTATAGCCGCGCAAAGTCCTTAGCGTCTTGGGTTGTGGTTATCATTTTTCTCCTGTTGAATTTGAACAAACTGCTTTCGCATCTCAGAAAAACCGTCTTTAACGTCGATTTTAAGTTCATCAAGATGCTTTGCAGTGTCTTCATGTTTCGAGATAATTACGTCAATTGCCCGAGAATTGCCGATAATACCTCGACCCGCAGCGGCGAGAAGAGCCCCCAGAGCACTGAGGGCTACGATAACGTAGTCGTGAATTGAATCAACCACTCGGCGTTTACTTCCGACGGTCGAGTAATTCAACGGTACGATCAATCTTTCTTTCCTCACCAAAGTCCTTCTCGATCAAGGAAACCGGGAGAACATAGCAGTTCGGGGTTCCGTAGTCCCGGTCGAAGCCCGGGAACACCAGTGCCGCCGAGCCCTCATAAAGGATGGCTTTCGGTTTCAGTTGGAGGCCGCGATGGATTTCATAGAAGTTTAGGAGCGCATTCAAGGCATCCGACACGGGTGCTGAGGTGAACCCTCCCCAAGAGTTAAGACGACGATTCCAGGTGTTTTCCTCCCACTTATCCAAGGCTCTGCCAATACCGTCAACACGCACCTCACCGAAGACTTTGGTAAAGTCTGGGTCAGGTGGTGCCGCTGGGTCGCTGATCGGCCCGCGTCCCATGAACGGATTCGTCTCCGGCGTGTCGTGTGCGCTCGGTTGCCGCGCCTCTAGGGCTGCGATGCGAGCTTCGTGGTCTGCTAGTTGTTCGTCAATCGTCATTATTACCTGCCTCGTATGCCGCCAGCTTTGGGCGTGTCCGAAGTAACTGAACTCCAGAAGTCCGTGTCGGCCGTGAGCAGAAGCGCTTGATGGCAGAGGGCATTTGCTCTATCGTCACCTTGCAATAGAAGCCGCCCTCGCCGTTGGGCTATTAGTTGCGGTGCAAGTTGAGCCATCCACCAGGTTGATAATACTTGATGACGCGGCACCGTCCCTACCTCCATCTAGCTCCGCGTAGAATCTGATGATATCCCCGCGAATCTTTAGCGCAGTTCTGCAAGGAGAGGTCGTGAGAGTTGCTATGGAACTGCTGTCCAGCACACCCTCCCAAATAGCCACACAGGCTATATCACCATTCGAAGTATTTGCCGTGTTGCTCCGGTTTCCAATATACAAGTTAGCAGCCGCATCACTTGGAAGAGTTGTTCCATTGGAGGTTTGATTGTATGTAGTTTCCGTTCCGTCTAGTAAAATATGTACATTCGCGGCAGTAGTGCTGCCGTCCCAAGTTGTTAAATAACGAGTCCACTTGCCATAATCAGTTGTGGCAGCTACAGACCTGCGAACCAAACAACACGGGGAGTCCACATACACAAACCTCGGCATGTCCGCGTTCAAATCTACATACCAGCCATCAACACCGGCTGTACTCTTTGCCAGGTAAGTTCCATAAGTGTTCTCGCCGGAATCAACAAAATTAGCCCAGACAATAACAGTCAGGGCAGACAAATCATCTAGTTGATTTTGAGCCCCGCACTCAATAACATCATCAACGCCATCAAAGCTAACCGCAGCAGAAAGCTGCATAAAGGTAAACAACAGAACCAGACCTATATATTTCTTCATGGCGTAAACTCCAGGTAAAAGTTGACAAGCTCTACCTCTCCAGTAGCATCTGTTCCCGTAGGTGTCGAGCGTTCAAGGTATACGGAGAAAAGATCATTGGCGGCGCATGAATCAGTATTGGTCAAGCTCCATGTATGCTCCGCGATGTATCCGGCTGTGCCCGGTATAGCATCGTCAGCCGATACGTTATTAGTAGCAAAAGCGTTCGCATCTGAGTCCTGTGCGTCTCCTGGAGTAATGCAAGCAATCGCAGCAGTCCATTCAACATTATTAGTAGTAGCTGAGACCATTTTGTACATGACGCCTAGCGTGGCGGTTGTTGCCGTGGCAAAGTTTTCGGGCAACCGACCCGACCACATGACTCGCTCGCCGGTTGTGAACAGCACCTCACACCATTTAGGCCTCGGCGCTGTTGCGCTAGATTCGACGCATTGAAGAGCGGCAGAACTAGTAATAGGAAATGAAGCATCTTCAGGGGCAAAGTGTATTTGACTGCTCGCGCCACCCAGAGTGCCCCAGGCTCCGCCCTTGTAACCCTGAAGACCATTAAGCGTCGAGTCGTAAATCAACATTCCATTGACCGCCGTCAGCGCGTTTCGTTGCGTAGTGGTCATTCTAGGGATGAGCAGTGCGCCTGTGGTAGAGGTCAGGTCCAGGACGGAGGATGCGTTGGGAGTCGCCGTGCCGAGGCCTACGTTGCCACCGGTAAACAGCGCCGAGTAGGTGGCGTTCGAGAATGTCGGCGTACCTGTAAAGGCGTTTGTTGCCGCTAAGCCCGCCGCATCGTCATCAGTAGTTGCCGCGTTGATTTCCGCCAGCGTGTCCCACTCGGTATCACGGGTGATCGTTGCGGCCAGCGTAACGGCCCCTGTGTTGCTCATCGTCGCGTCGCCCGAGAGAGCGGCAAACGCTAATGTATTCGCCGCCGTCCCGATGGGTATCTCAGTCGTTTGGATGCCCGTCGTGAGGGTCTCCAGGCTGTTTGTTTCCGCCCCGCCGTCGTCTACAGCCTTTTGCGAAACCATCTCCAGATCGGTGCCGTTGTAAACTACTTCCACCCATTGGCCAGCTTCAATGTCGCCGGTCTCAAGAGCTTGATCGTTATGCTTGTTGATCGCCAATGCGCTGAGCCCATTAAGGGCCAGCGTGGCTGCTCCTGTATTTGCCGTGCCCGCCTTGAATCGGTACTTGTGCCCGTCTACATACGCCCCAATTGAAGGCGCAGGAGCACAAGCGTACGAGTCAGTACCGACCGAATCGACGCAGGTTGCATTCGCTTGCGTCACAACCCAATCCGTCGAATCCGCCGTAATCAACGTAGGAGAAAGTTGGACGTGACCAGCAACGCCATCGCCGCTAGGTCCTATATAGGACGCATCGCCTTCACCGGAAACTAGGCCAAGATTGGCGTTCTCACCAGAAACGTCGCCGCCTTCGATGACATGCGAACTGGCCCCGGTATCACCTGCGCCGCCCGTGGTTCGCGCCCATCCGGTCGTCGTGCCAATGCCCCACGTCGGGAAGCCGTTGTCGTCCAAGGTCGCCAAAGAGTTTTGTCCTAGCTTGCCGGTGGCTAGGTCGAATCGGACAAAGGCATTGTCTGTAGACGACGCGGGGCCAACGAAATCGCCGGAACCCGCTCCCGCAGACAATGAACGCAACACGGAGGTCGTGGCTCCATCACAGATTTGCAGTGTGCCATCGTCCAGCACCTGCATGCGACCTTGGTTGCTCGCACCACAAGTAAGGCTAGTAACTCCTCCGTCTTGGACAAAATTCGTCGTGGCCGAGGCTGTATGATCTACATGCTCTCCGGCCACAAAGTTCAGCGTGGCGTCGTGGTCAATCGAAGCAATGTGCTGAGTCACGGAACCAACCGTAATATTGGCGTCCGGGACGTTGGCCCAGGTGACAGCAGCCGTCAAGTCGTTGATTTCACTCGTGTGAGCGCCTGCTGTGAACGTACGTAAAACACTAGTGACAGCGCCGTCACAGACTTGTAAAGTCCCAGCATCAAGAATCTGCATCCGACCTTGATTCGATGCTCCGCAGGTCAGTGCGGTGACTCCTCCGTCTTGTACGAACGCCGAGGTGGCTGACGCGGCGTGGTCAATATGCTTGGTCGCGCTGAAGTTTAATAAGGCGTTGTGGTCAATGGATGCGACATGCTGAGTGACGTTTCCCACAGCGACTCTGGCATCAGCCCAAGTACCGGTGGTCACATCCGCCGTATCAAGAGCAGAAATACTGGTACCCGTGTGAGCATGCAGGTCGTCAACGACTGTCACAACGCCCGTGTTACTCATCGTAGCGTCACCAGAGAGGGGGGCAAAAGCTAGAGTACCCGCTCCGGTACCAATTGGGATTTCCGTCGTCAGGATCGCCGTCGGAGCGGTACCTTCAAGATCGTTAATCTCTGAGCCGCCCGACGACACGGCTACAAACGGTTCCCAAGAATCCCCATCCCAGGTGCAAAAGGCCCGTTTAGTACTGGAGCCCGTCCCACACAAAGACGCGGCATCACCGTCGGTAACGATGAAAATACGCCCGACCCAATTGCCTGAGGCGGGAAGGGCCGCTACTGTGGTCTCGGTAAACTTCGCCGTAAAGGATGAATTAGCCTGCCCAAATGGTTGAGCAGAAAGCGCGGGCAGTAGCATGACTACCAGGAAGAGTAATTTCTTAAACATGGGCACCTTACTGGATCAAAATGGCCTTATAAAGGTCACCGGTCTGAGGAATATACGGAGCCACCGCAGTGATGGCGGTCCCGGCTCGCGTGAACCCAGTACCTTCAAACATATAACCGCTATTCAAAAACACCATAACTATCGTGGCATTCCGACTAATGGTGAACGCGGTATTCGCTCCATCCTTTGTCCCGGTAATGGTTTCTTCCGTAAATCCGCTCATAATGCTGTCCGAGGGCTGGTAATCGAGGGCCGGGGAAACCGTCTGGGCCTGGGAGGCAGTGAGAGTTTCCGGGGTAATAGTATGAGGAGTGGAGGTGATGGTGAATAGACTCGACCCAGAAGCCGCCAGATTCAGCGCCTTGTCGATCCAAAAGGCGCGATACACAGCATTCGGGGGTGTAAACGAGTCCGTGTACGGAGCCCGGGGAACATCACTAACCACCCCGTCCACGACAGGGAACACAAACCGAGTCGTGGTTCTAACTCCAGAATCCTCCCAAACCTGATAAGTCTTCCCATCCGGGGGAACGAGCTTAAGAACCAGATAGCCGTCGAATAAATCCCCGGTATCCCAGGCTACATTCGAGGCGGTTTGAATTATGGCTGAAGAGATCCCCACGTTCTTATTTTACCAGACAGAAAAAG
>CALFHN010000090.1 GCA_937876355.1 uncultured Bacteroidota bacterium
ACCAAATAACATCATTCCGAATCCGAAATCGATGCGGTTCGCAAAGGTCTGGAGCCACATGTTACTTCCGATATAAGCAATTGGAAGAGAGATCACCGTTGCTATTCCAATGAGCCATAAAAATTCTTTCGAGAGTAACGTGAGTATGGAAGAAACTTCCGCCCCCAGTACTTTTCGGATACTGATTTCTTTGGTTCGCCGTTCTACGTTAAAAGATGCAATGCCGACGAGCCCCAAGCAGGCAATAATGACTGTCAGCAGTGCAATAAACCCGATCAGACGATACATGTCCCGTAAAATGCCAAGAATAAAACTATTCTGAAGTTGGGATTCATAGGATTCGAATGCCACCTGACGCGCGTACCCTATTTCTTTCCAGGCGGCCTTAATGGCCTCGATACCTTCCTCTTCTTTCCCGGCGACCACTCGAACATTAGCCCATCTGAGACCATTGATGTTATAAGTAAAGATGTTCGGTGCAATGGCTTCAGATAAATCGTCTGATTGGAAATCTTGTACTACGCCCGCAATTTCTACCCGGGTTGAATCCCCCATAATAAACGATTGACCGATGGACTCTTCAGGCGTTCCTAGTTGCAGTTTCTGTAGCAAAACCTCGTTTACCAAGACCTTATTGGTCGCCGCAAAGTCCATTTCTTCCGTGAGATTTCGGCCCGCTAACATGGTCAAACCAAAATTTTGAACTAGGTTTTCGTCTACTGCAAACTGATAACCCTTTACGTTTTCCTCGTCGGTGGCGCCTGGCACGGAAACCCAAACATCTGATCTAGACCCCATGGCCGGGATCAGGGAAATGCCGGATACCATTTCAATGGCGGAGCTACTTCTGATTTGGTCCCGAAATCGGGTATATGGCACGTCGAATAACCGGACGTTTACCACGTTACTCGTCTCAATTCCATAGTCTGCTTCCTGTAAATAATTTGCCTGTCGAATCATAGTTACCGTGATGACCAGGAAAATCAAGGACATGGAAAACTGAACGACAACAAGTGTTTTCCGCAGTTTCGAACCGCCAGATCGAGATAAATCGGTCGAGCCCTTCATCGCCTCAGCAGGTTGGAAACGCGATAGAAACAGGGCTGGATACAGCCCTGCGATAAGCGCCATGAAAAGTGTAAAGCCCGCGATGATAACGTACAGGCTTCCCGATGTGTAATTAATGTCTAATAACATCCCGGTTTGACTGACGAAGGAAAAGTTGTTGAAGGCCGGCACCATCCATTGCAACAATAACACAGCGATGGCAACACTTATCAGGGACACGACAATCGTCTCGACGAAAAATTGAGATAAGATGTTTGATTTCGCTGCGCCAAATACTTTGCGAACGCCTACTTCCTTTGCCCTTTGAAGTGATCTTGAAACGGTCAATCCGACGTAGTTAAACCCGGCAGTCATTAAGATCATCAGGGCCAAGGATGCCAAAAACCAAGCTACGACGGAAGGGACTGAGGTCCCTATTTCATTTCCCATCATCGGCCCTAAACTGATGTTGGCTACCGGCTGAACTCTAAGGTCCACCAATATATTATTATCCCTTTCCGCAAAATGAGCCGGGATTAAGCCGGAAACCCGTTGTTGAATTACATCTAAGTCGGCACCTTCTTCCAGGAGCGCAAACGTGATTGAAGAATAAATTGAACTCGTCCACAGGTCCAACATTTCCAAAGTGGCTGGGTCTGATTCTAATGTCGAATAGGATGCTATTACCGAAAGGGGAATAATGGTATCATAATCGTCCGAAGCTAACACGCCTGTAACGGTGTAGTCACGACCGTCGGCCACGCTCATCACCTTACCGATGGGATCTTCAGACCCAAAAAATTTCAATGCCTCTGACGGACTTAAGACCAAAGATCCAGGATTCAGTAGGGCTGTGGCCTTATCGCCAGCAGACAATTCGAACGAAAAAAGTTCAAAAAAGGCAGGGTCTGCCCAAAAACCATTCAGCGCTAGCCCGCTTCCTTCATAAACGAGGGTGCCTCGAAAACCACGTCGCATTTTTGCTGCTCGCTCGATTCCAGGAACGTCTGATTCCAAAAGGTCAGACAAATTTGCCGGGGAACTGCCGTACAGCGCATTACTTCGATTGAAGCTGGCTTTAAAATCAGAGTATACCCGCACCAATCTGTCCGCGTTTTCGTGGAATTCATCCTGTGATGCGGCCTGATTGATGAACAGAATGAGGATAAGACCTACGGCCATGCTTATAGAAAGGCCCACAATGTTCAAAAGAGAAAAAGCGGCGTGACGTCTGACGTTTCGAAGCGCGACGAATAGATAATTTCTTAGCATTGCAATTGGAATGGTTTGTCGATCAGTGATTTTGGTCTTTCTAAACCGTACTCGAAATAGAGATAAAGCGTCTATCCAGAGGAGTACTTGACCTAAGGCTTGTCCGTGTTTTTGGTGACGATATTCGCCTATTTCTTCAAGGTCTCCCCTGAATTCCTCATAATGGTCTTCACTACAAAACCGGCCGAGCATCCAGTCTAGAAAGTCTGGGACCGAGCTATGTCTCTTTGGTCCTTTCACAAGACGTAGGCAATGGAATCGAGCGATGGAAGCACATCTAAGGCGGGTATCGCGCCCCAAAATCGTTCTCTAACGGAACGCGACTCTCGCAAAACGGCTAAACCCGTTCCCGTCACTTTGAAAACTCGTTTTCGCCGACCACCTCTTTCGTTGGTGGCTCCACCCATTTCAGAACTCAAATAGCTCTTATCTTGCAAACGATACAGTGTGGTGTGGATGGCTCCAATTGTCAATTGGCGCCCAGTTTCTTCGGTCAAAACGCGATGAACGCTCACGCCGTACGCGTCGTCCGAAAGTGAACAGACGGACAATAAAACGAGTTCTTCTAGGTTTCCTAGGTTATCCATGAACGTGAAATGAGCATATTGGAAGTTTGGTTTGGCGATGTACGGACATTAGATATACAAAGTTACATGTAATCAAAATACCTGGAAATGCAATTTTTACCCGTTCGGCCCGTTCTTCTTTCTTGCCGCTTACTGGTATGAATCAATAAACAATGTATTCTGACTGTCATTCGAGCGAATAGTGTGCCTGCTAGCTCCTTTGCCAGTCTTATAAACCGCCGCCATTATGTCAAAGCACTTTAAATCTGCGATTAGGTCGGTCAAAAAACGACCTACATATTCCTTTATTAACATTTTCGGCTTAGGAATAGGTTTGGCGTGTTTTACGCTCATTATGCTGTTTGTGACAGATGAATTGAGCTATGATTCCTTCCACGAAGACGCAGATCAGATCTACCGAGTGGCACTTACAGGGTATCCACCCAATTCTCCTCCAGACCTTTTTGCGATGGTATCTTCACCCGTAGGGCGTTACATCCGAAGCGATTTTCCCGAAGTTGAAGCTGTAGTTCGCATTCAAGGATATGGCCCGACGGTGCTTCACAACGGTGAGTACTTTTTCAATGATCAATTTTATTTCGCTGAGCCAGAACTTTTTGATGTTTTTACCCTCCCGCTGATATACGGCTCAAAGGAAGAGCAGCTTGTCCGCCCAGGCACCTTGGTCATGACACAATCCATGTCCAAGAGATATTTCGGGGACCAGAATCCAGTTGGCGATTCGATGACGTTGAACGACTCTATTCGCGTCGAAATAACAGGTGTAATCCAAGACCTACCGTCGAATTCGCATATTCAGGCCGATTTTTTCGTGTCTTATGCTACACTGCTTGCCAGGCGACCCGAAAACGAAAGGTGGTTAGGCTTAAGCCAGTACAGTTATCTGAAAGTTGCCAAGAATATTGATCTGTCAGCCTTTGCGGACAGACTTAGAGGTTTGGCCCACGAAAAAGACGGAGGTCAGTTGGCTGAATTCGGCTTCAAGGTGGAATTGGAATTAGAGCCACTTACCGATATTTATTTGAAATCAAAACGTGACGCTCAAATAGGCGCGACCGGAGACATGACTCAAGTTTGGGTATTCTCGGCTGTCGCCATATTTGTTCTTCTCTTAGCATCTATCAACTTCACCAATTTGGCCACAGCCCGGTCGTTTGAAAGGGCCCGGGAAGTGGGCGTCAGAAAGTCGCTCGGTAGCTCACGTTTCGAACTGATTAGACAGTTTATGGCTGAATCGTTAACGATGGCATTCGCGGCGTTAATCATAGGAGCCATTCTGGCTTTTGCTGGACTTTCGGTACTGAATGATATCGCAGGAAAATCAATTCCGTATGCAGCACTTTTTCGGCCACAACTGACCTTGATTGCCTTGCTGGCTACCATCGCATGCGGTGTTTTGGGAGGAGCTTATCCAGCATTTGTATTGTCTTCCTTTAAATCGGTGGACGTTCTAAAAGGTGTTTTCCACGCCTCACGGTCCGGTTCGTTGGTTCGAAAAGAATTGGTTTCTGCGCAGTTTGCCATCTCTATTGCTTTGATTGCTGGAACGGTGATCGTCTTTCAACAACTACAGCTTTTAAGGACACAGGATCTTGGTTTTGACCCCGACCAGATGTTGGTAATAGACGGCCAAACTTTAAGTCATAATGCTGTGGGAGATCGGCATGATGCCATTATTTCGTCCTTCAGCACGATGTCGGGCGTTCAGAAGGCTTCCTTCTCGGCCAATATTCCAGGTAGAAGCGCGGGAAGAAGCCTAATAACGGCAGAGGGCCTCGCGGAAGATGATGTAAGAAGCGTTTCCGAAGTTTCAGTTGGGTATAACTACTTCGAAAATTTTGGGATAGCCCTTTTAAGCGGTCGGACCTATTCTACCGATTTTCCTCTCGATCCAGACGAAAGCGTGATCATCAATGAGGAAACGGTCAGGTATCTTGGTTTTGGTACGAATGAAGAAGCAATTGGGAAAACGCTGGGTTTTGGGGAAGCGAGTGCCAAAGTAATAGGTGTGGTGGGAGACTATTATCACAGTTCGTTAAAGGTGGAGATCCAACCAACAATATTTGCACTCGCACCGCAATCGACTAATTTTTTGCTGTTGCGAGTGGCGGGTGCAGACGCCGTCGAGGTTGTTGCCGAATCAAAGGCCGAGTGGGCTGCACTTTTCCCTGGATTTCCTTTTGAATCGTTCTTTATGGATGATGATTTCAATAAGCAGTATCAGGCGGAAGAGAGGTTAATGAACGTGTTTTCGATCTTTTCTTTTCTAGCCATTCTTATCGCTTGCATGGGTTTGTTTGGTCTAGCCGCTTTTACCGCCGCTCAACGAACCAAAGAAATTGGGATTAGGAAAGTGATGGGTGCATCCATTTTCTCAGTGGTCAAGCTGCTTTCTAAAGAGTTTGTAATCCTTGTGATGGTCGGCTTGGTCGTTGCGGTTCCAGCCGCCGTCTACGGTATGAATTTGTGGCTCGAACCATTTCCAATACAGGTGCCTCTGCATTGGTGGG
>CALFHN010000091.1 GCA_937876355.1 uncultured Bacteroidota bacterium
GGAGAGGATGTTTTCCGGGAGCCGGAAAAAAAAATTACTCGTGGAAATGTCCCAGACCCCTTCTTTGGCCGTTTCTTTGGGTGGCGGGGCGGTTTGTAACCAAGAGATATTAGACTTGTGCTTAGAAACGGGCGTTGTGATTTATCTCAAATCCTCTCCCAGTTTTTTGGCGCGGCGTCTGTCTAAGTCCCGTAATGTTCGTCCTAAACTTTTCGATCAGGATGGGGTGATGATGCGCGGTTCAAGCCTTGAGCAGCGAGTCGTGGAGTTACTTTCGGAAAGACAAAGGTTTTATGAACAGGCGCACTTCACCGTCCACGTTGATGAATTCACCACGTCTCAAATCGCAAAACAAATTCTCCAGCGGATTCGAACATGGCAGAAGGGCACATAAAGTGCTGCAGTCCTTGTGGGGACATGAATCATTTCGCCCGTTGCAATTAGACGTAATTGAATCAGTAGTTGCTGGAAAGGATACTCTCGCTCTATTGCCTACGGGAGGAGGAAAATCGGTTTGTTTCCAAATCCCAGGAATCCTGTTAGGGGGTGTCACCCTAGTTATTTCGCCACTCATCTCTCTGATGCAAGACCAGGTGAGTGCATTGATGGGGCGCGGGATTGGAGCATTTTCGTTTACTGGATACGTTTCGGCAGCGATTTTTGCCCACATTCTTAAACGAATATCGCGTTCTAGCTGTTTCTTTTTATACGTAGCGCCTGAGCGGCTTCACAGTCGGCAAATCAAAACGATCCTCCGAACCTGCTCTGTTAGGTTGTTGGCAGTAGACGAGGCGCACTGTATCAGTTCGTGGGGACATGATTTTAGGCCCCAATACCGGACTATTTCTGAGCTTCGAAAAGAACTATCCGGAATTCCAATTTGCGCCGTGACGGCAACGGCAACGCCCAGAACCGTTCGAGATATTGTCAAAAATTTGAAGATGAATAATCCTGAAATCGTCAAAGGATCGTTCGATCGTCCCAATATTAGATTTAGTGTAGATCTAAAAACTGATGCTCGAAGAAATGTGCTAAACCATCTTCACAAAAATTCAGGTGCCGTGGTTTTGTACGAATCGACGCGAGAGGGTGTTGAGGTTTGGACAGAAAAATTGCGATTGGCTGGAATTTCTGCCGTCGCGTATCATGCGGGGATGTCGGACGAAGCGAGACAGAAGTCACAAACGGCTTGGATGCGCAAAAAGTCTCGAGTAATTGTCGCGACGAATGCATTTGGTATGGGAATAGACCGACCAGACGTACGATTGGTCTTGCATGTGGGCATTCCCGGGACAATGGAGGCCTATTATCAAGAGGCTGGGCGGGCCGGCCGAGACGGCCGGCCCGCCCGCGCCCACCTTATAGTCACTGCAGACGCGATTGAATCTCGTCGAAGCATTGTCGAGATGAATAAAGGAATTGGTCGATATTTTGCAAGGCGACGGGCGCGACGGTTATTCGCCTTCGTAAAACGATATGCAGATCGGGATATGTGCCGAAGATGGGCAATTTTAGGCTATTTTGGCCAAGATTCTCCGCCCAGATGCGGAAACTGTGACGTCTGTTTGGCGACTATTGATTCGCAGCAGATCGATCCAGAACTTGATTATACGTCAGTAAAAATCGCACCGGGTCATCGAGATGCAATTCAATGAGTTCGTTGAACGCCTCTTCACTGAGACCATGCGCCAAGAGTACAGAATCCCGCTGGCGGAAATCGGAGAAAGTTGATACTATTTGCTCTCCTGCTTCAGTCTGGCTTTTTGCTTTTGTAAAAATTTCAGCGTCAACCTTGTGTAGATCGATCAGGACATCAACCAACAACGAATCTGAAGCAGTCAAAACGAGGTTTATTTGATCTGGGGGAGACGAACATCCAGGCCACACTAAAAGCAAAAGCACCAGACAAACACTGGGTATTGCCCTACCTAAATATGTATCAAGACGGTTCAAGATGCAGGTTCGTCCAATTCGCCTTCAAACGGGACCGTGCGGAATGTATGTGCAATAACTTCCATTTGGCGCAGGAATTCTCGCTTGTCGTATCCGGGAGCAAAAACCATCCCGTCAATCATATATAGCCGGCCTGAAGTTTCGTCGTAAAACGTATAGTTCAAGAATGGTCCACCCATTCCGTACTCTTCCATTTCGCCGTCATCTTTGCGCCCCACCATGTGCCACAGCCCGCGAGTTTCGTATGCAAAATGACCCAAAAAATCGATGTTTTCGGTATTGAGTTCGCGGCGAAAGTCAATCGAGATAAAGCCACCCATGTTTCCCTGGATATAGGTTTCAGTCAACCTTTCTCGGGCCTCGTGAACCCATTCTGGAGTCAAACTAGCGGGGTTGAAGTCTTCTACATAGTATACAAACACGCTGCGCCATGAATCTGAGTTTACGACGCGCCGAATCCAGACAAAATCTGTCGTGTCAATGGCAGAAAAGTAGTCATGTTGGGCATTCACCGCGAAGCTGTGCTTCTTCATTAAAGCAGCTTCAATTTCTGGCTGGCGTCCCTTTTCGAACATATCCTCTGTGACTCTTTCACGTGTAATCACGTTAAAAGCATACCGGATATCCTCTCCGCGTTGAGCCAATAATTCGATCAAAGACGCCGTGGTATTGCCAAGCAGATACACAATTTGTTGATCTTTTCTCCATAAATCCCTTCTTGAAATTACCGAGGTGCCTCCATTTTGCACTTCTACTGCAGCTTCTTCGCCCAACCGAGACTTTAAAAATGTCGATTCGGGCGAATCCTCAGACAAAGGCGCTACGAAAATGACATTTTTCTGTTTTTGAAGTCCTTCGAGCACTTTTTGGGAGACAATCGATACTTGTCGGAGCGTGAATTCTCTTTCAGGGGCAGGGAGCGTGCCCAAATAAGGGGAAACGTGAGTGCGAATTGCTTCGCCAAGTTCACCGTCCCAATTGGTCGAGTCGATAACGATTATTATTTCTCCTTCCTGGCCTACTGCACTCGGTCTGTATTCAAGAGTTTCGCAACCAGTTACGGTAAAGATGAACCCCAGAAAGAGAATGAAAAACGAAGCGGCACATGCGCTTTTGTAGAGATTAAACATGCATAGAACCAGTTTTCAATTCATGAACGAAGGATTTAACGCCTTCGAGTCGGTCTTCAGATGATAAAAGTTGATCCGCCCAAAGTGTGTCAATAACACGTACAAGGGCCGAGCCAACGATTGCTCCATCGGTATGTAAAGTCATTTCAACCATGTCAGCGTGGGTTCTAATTCCAAAACCCACCATGAGGGGGTTGTGGCTTATGACGACGGAAGCTCGCTCTAAATACGCTTGAATTTGAGTTTTCGATCCAAGGTCTGAGCCCGTGACACCGGTCACGGATACCGCGTACACAAATCCCGACGAAAGTTCGTCTATTTGCGCGATTCTAATATCAGGGGTCGTAGGTGCAATGAGGCTTATTAAATCTACACCTTCGGCCCGGGCTGACATTAAAAACGGTGAATCCAACTCAGGCAAAACATCGGGAAGAATGACTCCGTCTACTCCACTAGATCGAGCATCACGGAAAAAGTTGCTGATTCCATACTTCACGATTGGATTTGCATAGCCCATAAGCACCAATGGGGTCTCAGATTGTTTTCTGAAAGCAGCGGCAAGGCTCAGTGTTTGACGCATGGTGATTCCTGCCGCCAAAGCAACGTGACTCGAATGTTGAATGGGAAGGCCTTCGGCAAGCGGGTCACTAAAGGGCATTCCAAGTTCAATAAAATCAGCTCCTCCTTGGTCGATTGCTTTCAAAATAGACAGCGTATCAGATGGAGTAGGGAATCCACTCGTGACGAATACGCCAAGAGCTTTGCCGCCATTGGCGGAAATCGATCGAATGTGGGTCGCGAGTCTGGAAACCATGAATCAGTCTACAAATAGGTTGAAATAGTGCCCATGTCTTTATCACCGCGCCCGGAGCAGTTAACAATAATAATTTGATTTTTGTCAAATTTGGAAGTCAAAGTTGGAAGGGCTGCGATGGCGTGTGCCGTTTCCAAGGCAGGTATAATACCTTCTGTCTGCGACAATAAACGGACCCCTTCGAGAGCTTCTTTGTCGGTAGCCGTTAGGTATTCTACGCGACCAGAATCTTTGAGGTAGGCATGTTCGGGTCCCACTCCTGGGTAGTCAAGTCCTGCCGAAATCGAGTGAGCTAGAGCCACTTGGCCTTCATCATCCTGCAACAGATAGCTCATTGCACCGTGAAGCACGCCTGGCTCACCGAGCGTCAACGTAGCGGCATGAAGCCCGTCCAGGCCCTCTCCCGAAGCTTCGACCCCGTACATTTTGACCCCAACATCGTCCAAAAAGGGGCTAAACAGCCCGATTGCATTGGATCCACCCCCTACACAAGCCACAAGTGCATCTGGACTTTGTCGTCGTTCCGCTTTTTGCAGTTGACTTTTTACTTCATTGCCAATGACTTCATGAAAAGTGCGGACCATTTGAGGATAGGGATGAGGTCCCACAACCGATCCAATGATGTAAAACGTATTTCGGACGTTGGTCACCCAGTCTCGAATCGCTTCATTTGTGGCATCTTTTAAGGTTTTGCTTCCACTAATGGCTGGTCGGACTTCAGCGCCGAGCAACCGCATGCGCATCACGTTGAGGTGTTGTCGCTCCATATCCTCGCTGCCCATATACACCACACAAGGCATCCCAAACTTGGCACAAACTGTCGCAGTGGCCACACCATGTTGCCCTGCTCCGGTTTCGGCGATAATACGCGTTTTTCCCATGCGACGAGCCAGCAAGATTTGGCCAATCGTATTATTAATTTTATGCGCGCCGGTATGACAAAGATCTTCCCGTTTTAGGTAGATCTTGGCTCCTCCCAATTCCGCAGTTAATCGATTTGCAAATGTTAGCGCGGTGGGGCGGCCTACATAGGTCGAAAGAAGGTCATGATATTCTAACTGAAACGCGGGATCGACCCAGGCATCAGAAAATCCTTGAACAAGTTCTTGTAGCGCCGGGACAAGAATTTCGGGGACATAAGAGCCGCCGTACGGGCCAAATCGGCCTCTTTCGTCAGGCATTGTTGGGGGCGTTGAGTTGGGGGGCAAGGGCGTAGGGCGCACGGAGGAAGGGGGCACGGAGCTTTCGGATGAACCAGCTCCCGCGGTTTTAGGCGATTTATGTTGGTTCATTTTTCCACCCCGCTGCCGAGCTGAGTCATGAATGCGTCTAGTTTCAAAAAATCCTTGATCCCAGGTGATTCCTCAACGCCGGAGGATACATCTACGCAATAGGGCGAAGCAATACGAATAGCTTCCAACACGTTTTCAGCGTGCAATCCTCCCGCCAGGAAAAAAGGTAGAGGGCTTTTTAGGCTTCGTAAAATCGACCAATCAAAAGAGATGCCCAGTCCTCCAAAAGAACCAACTCCTCCAAAAGGAGGCCCCGATGCCGCGGGAATTGTTGCAAGTGCGGTGTCCAAAAGAAAAAACTCTGCTACTTCCGCAAATGCTTCCATCTCTTCTTGGAGGGATTGGGCGGTGGTGCCAGGTTCAATTCGAAGCGCTTTGATAATCGGCCTATCAATCCATTGACAGTACGACGGTGATTCACTGCCATGTAGCTGAACAAATTCAAATCCTGTTAGGTCGCAGATTTCATTGACCTTTTCTGCATCTTTATCTACAAAAACTCCAACTGATTGGGCACCATAGACCCAGTTGATGATATCTCGAGCCATGTCTGGTGCCACAAATCGCTGGCTGCCCTCGTGTTGGATGAAGCCTAAATAGTCTGCCCCTGCTCCCGATGCATATCGAGCGTCAGCTAGCGTTGTTATGCCGCAAATTTTTACTTTGGTCATGAAATCGCAGAAATGAAAGATGACAAAGCGTCTCCGGGTTGTTGCTGTCTCATAAATGATTCGCCAATTAATGCTCCGTCTATTCCATTTGCCTGAAGCAGCAACAAATCAGCACTCGAATGAATCCCACTTTCAGCAATTCGTTTACACGTCTGAGGCAGTTTTGACAAAACGCGAATGGCTTCGTTTAGATCAACTTCAAACGTGTGGAGATTTCTACTGTTGGCGCCGATTATCGGTGTATTGGCAACATCAACCCGTTCTAGTTCAGATTCAGCATACACTTCTAACAAAACAGAAAGACCCAATTCGTTGGCTGTGGCTTGAAGTTCTGCAAGTTGACTTTTACTCAAAATGGTAGCAATGAGCAAGATGGCATCTGCGCCGAATGCTTTTGCTTCGACTATCTGATACGGATCAAAAATGAAATCCTTCCTCAGAATGGGTATCGAAAGGGCATCTCTGCAGTCGGCCAGATACTGAACATCTCCCAAAAAGTGAACGGGTTCCGTCAATATTGAAACGGCCGCAGCTCCCGCCTTTTGATACTGGGTGGCAATTTCTACCGGGTCGAATTGTTCGCGGATGATGCCTTGAGAAGGAGACGCTTTTTTGGCCTCCGCAATGACGGAAAATGATCGTGCACCTAGAGCTTCTTCCAGAGAGAGACAGGTTCGAGCAAAATAAGGAAGCTGCTCTAGAGCGGAGGAGGACCTTATCTTTTTCCGTTTGGCCACAATGCCTCTAGTATCCTCTACGATTCGGCTTAAAATAGACGGATGATTCTGTGTCATGGTTTTATGCCGCTTCGAGTTCGCGGGCTTGGCCGCTAACTTCAATCAATCTCGTTAGTACCGCCGCCGCCTTTCCGCTCTCAATAGATGCTTGAGCCAGAGCCACTCCGGCTTCAGGGGAATCTGCTAGCCCAGAGGCCACGAGGGCAAATCCCGCATTTAATACTACAATGTCACGCTTTGGCCCCAATTCATTTTCGAGTACACGACGAAGGACAAGAGCGTTTTCAGTCGAATTCCCACCCAATATGGCGGACATGGGAGCAACCGGCAGACCTACATCACCTGGCACTACAGTCGATTTAGTGACGCCTGATCCTTTTGAAAGACTAGAAAAAATAGTGGTGGGGCCAGAGAGAGAAATTTCGTCCAATCCGTCTTCCGCGTGCACACAAAAGACTCGGTCGGATCCTAAGTTGACCAATATTAGCGCCATTTTATGGGCTACTTCCTCAGAAAATGCTCCGATCAAATGACGCTTGACCGAGGCCGGATTGCACAACGGTCCCAAAATATTGAAACAGGTTCGAACGCCAAGCATTTTCCGAACCGGCATGACATGTTTTAGAGTAGGGTGGAAGTATGGCGCAAAAATAAACGCCATTCCGGCGTGTTCCAGGCAATACTCTACGCCTTCCTTTCCTAGTTCTGTATGAACACCAAGATGTTCAAGAACATCTGCAGAGCCACATTTTGACGACACTGATCGGTTTCCGTGCTTGGCGACCGTGGCTCCCGCGCCGGCGCACACAAAGGCCGTGGCCGTCGAAATATTAAATGATCCGGATCGATCTCCACCTGTCCCGACAATATCTAAGGCGTGCGCCGGCGCGGAAACAGGCACCGCAAAGGCTCTCATGGCTTCTGTCAGTCCGGTAAGCTCCTCAGTTGTTTCGCCCTTCGTCCTAAGGCCCATCAAAAACCCTGCTATTTGCTCGGAAGAAGCCTCACCCCCAAGCATAAGTTGCATAGCTCGGTACGCATCGGACCGAGACAGAGGTTCATGTTCGGCAAGTTTGGTGAGGATCTCGAACATAACGGCTCTAATTGAGGCTGGAGGAGAGGTCCGAAGCAGAATTAGGTGACCTAGGCGTACTGAAAGAGTTGATCCAGTTTTCAATCATTTTGGGTCCTTCAGTGGTCAAAAGGCTTTCCGGATGAAATTGAATGCCAAAAACGGGGTGAGAAGCATGGCGTAGTCCCATGATTGTTCCGTCTTCAGATCGAGCAGTAACCAGCAATTCAGCGGGAAGCGACTCTTGGTCAACAACGAGAGAATGATACCGAGTGGCCGTGCACGGCTCAGTGACGCCCAAAAATATGCCGAGGCCATCGTGCCTGATGTCACTTGTTTTACCATGCATCAAAGAGGCTGCATAAGTGACTTTGCCTCCGTAAACCTCTCCAATGGCCTGATGACCAAGGCAAACGCCTAAAATGGGAACGGTAGCTCCGAATGTTCGAATCACCTCGCAAGATATCCCGGCTTCCGCCGGCCGACCTGGACCCGGGGAGATCAAGATTCCTTCAGGCATTAATGCCTGAATTTCGCCGATTGAAATTTCGTCGTTGCGCTTGATCAACATTTCCTTGCCGCTTCTGGCCACTAAGTGAACCAAATTGTAGGTGAAGCTATCGTAATTGTCGATGATCAGAATCATAGATAACTCCTCAATACGTTGTAATGAGGCCTGTTGCAGCGCGTACGCGTTCCATGAACAATTCGGCTTGGGCACGGCCGTTACGTCCACCTTCTCGCAGAACGTCCATTACATAATCCTTATTTTGGGCCAACTCTAGCCTTTTCTCTCGGGCTTCTGCAAAATGATCCGTAATTAATCCCAGCAATTCCTTCTTTGCGTGACCATATCCGTAGCCACCGGCTCGGTATGCAGCCGCAATTTCATTTCGCTTTTCGTCCGAAGCAAATAGGCGGATAAGAGAAAAAACATTACATGTCTCCGGATCTTTGGGGTCTTCCAGAGCAGTGGAGTCCGTAACGATACTCATCACTTTTCTTTTCAGCTCCTTGCCTTCGTCAAATATGCCGATCGTGTTATTGTAACTTTTGGACATTTTTCGACCATCCACTCCGGGCACCACCGCTACATCTTCAAGTATGTAGGGTTCTGGAATAGGGAAAACAGGGCTATCAGGACAAAACCGCTCGTTAAATCGCATGGCGAGGTCTCTGCAAATCTCCACGTTTTGTTTTTGATCTGCTCCTACTGGAACGAGTGTTCCTCCATAAACAAGGATATCGGCAGCCTGAAGAATGGGGTAGTTGAATAGCCCTGCATTCGCCGTAAGTCCTTGTGCCACTTTGTCCTTGAACGATACACCCTTTTCCAGTTGAGAAACGGGAGTCAGCGTGTAAAAAATCCAGGATAATTCGGTTACCTGAGGAACGTCACTCTGCAAAAACAGGTGAGATTTCGATGGGTCAAATCCGAGAGCCAGATAGTCCAAAGCCACATCAACAGAGTAGTCCCTCAACGCTTTTGCATCATTTAGCGTCGTTAAAGCGTGATAATTGACGATGAAAAAATAAGACTGAACGGCAGCGTGCAGCTCAACGTGCTGGCGGATCGCGCCGAAATAATTACCTAGGTGAAGTGTACCAGAAGGCTGAATTCCGGAAACCACAATGGGATTAAAGCCGGAAGCGTTTGGCTTCAAGAGAGAGGGATTGACGATTATTTTGGAAGACGTAGGCACAGAATTGACGGTGAGATTCTATGGATGACGGGTTAAATTGCGTAGCGTATTTTTTCTAGACCGCAGATTTTCTTCCAAAACCCCAAGGATGGCTCTTGTCCTCATTTGGTGTTCGATTTTCTTTTCTGCTTCCAACTGGCCCGCCAAAACAGCTTCGAGTTGAACGTACTGCTCGGAAGAAGCTGATGCGAAGTCTGAAGGACTGAGGTCCGTACCGGAGTAAGCGATTCCTCCACAGCTGAACACTGTTTCGCACATCTTTCCGATGTCCATTCGGTGTGTCCTTAGCGCTGCTTCAATTCGGACTCGCTGGTCACTGTCAGGCGACGAAGCAGACAACGATCCAAGGCATTGCATGACTAGGTTCATCGTGCGAATAATCGGATTTAATTGATCAATCGTCTCTGAACGTCCAATGGTTTTTCCTGCCCAGCCTTGTTTGAGAAGTAATTTTTTAATGCCCATGTCAAATTCTGGAAAAAATGATAGTGTTTAGGTCAAAAGAATGGTCACCGTCCACAAAGGTACGCAGTACGGGGGAATTCTGGATCGCCTGAGGTTGTGTATAACGTGAAAGGTTCATCGATTATAACAGTTCTCCCGCAGCAACGTTCATTGCACGATGAAGGGCCATAGCTTTGCTTCTGGTTTCTTCATACTCCATGGCGGGATTACTATCTGCAACAATTCCGGCTCCAGCTTGAATGTAGACTGATTCATCCTGCACAAGCATGGTGCGAATGGTGATGCATGTATCAAGATTGCCACGGAAATCCAAATACCCAACGGCTCCAGCGTAAACTCCTCGCCTGGTGGGTTCAAGTTGGTCAATAATTTCCATCGCTCTCACTTTTGGGGCTCCACTCACCGTTCCGGCGGGAAAACATGCCTTTAATACATCGATGGCATTGCCAGAATCCTTTAACTGTCCAGATACCGCGGATACAATATGCATCACGTGAGAAAAACGTTCTACGTATGCATACTTGTCGACAGAAACCGTTCCAAATTTACTTATTCGGCTCAGATCATTTCGGCCCAAGTCCACGAGCATGAGATGCTCAGCCCGTTCCTTCGTGTCTGCCATTAATTCGGCTTCGAGTCGTTGATCTTCTTCTTCTGACTCCGATCTGGGCCTGGTTCCGGCAATTGGGAGGAGTTCGGCGCGCCCATTTTCTACTCGGACCAATACTTCTGGAGAGGAACCCACGAGTTTGAAATCGTCAAAATCCAAATAAAACAGATAGGGGGACGGATTGACTTGTCTCAGCGCCCGGTACAAATTGAATGGATCGCCCGAAAATTTTGAACAAAAACGCTGGCTAAGGACGACCTGGAAAATGTCTCCTTCGTAGATGAGATCTTTTGCCTTTTGTACTGAAGTTTCGAAATCAGATTGTGTCACATTGGACGTGATTTCACTTTTTAACACTACTCGATCTGAACCAGGCAGTACCGGCAGAGAAAAAGTGGCCTCCAAGCCGTCAAGTTTTTTTACGGCATCGGCATAAAGCACTTCCAGATCCTCTCCTGGGTTAACAAACGCGCTAGCCATTAATACTAACTGATGTTTAACATGATCGAAGGCGGCAATGGTGTCATAAAAACACCAAATAGCATCCGGAACGTTTAAGTCCGGTGCATTTTCGCTGGGCAAATGTTCGATTAACCGAACACAGTCGTAAGAGAAGTATCCGACTGCGCCGCCTGTAAGACGCGGAAGCTGAGGCGATGCTACTTCCGTGTAGCGGCTCATAAGTTCTGATAGAACGCTAAAAATGTCTTTAGCTACGATTTCTTTCGGTTTGGAGTTATCCGCATATTCTATGGTGGTGTTTTTCCCTTCTGCCTGAACCGTCAGATAGGGATTTCTACCCAAGAAAGAATACCGAGCTAACTTTTCACCGCCTTCCACTGATTCCAGCAAAAAAGGAGATCGAGCATCTTGACGAAGTTGAAAAAATGCACTAACTGGGGTCAGAAGGTCGGCCCCCAGCCGTCTGTGCACAGGTATGACGAGTCGATTTGCGCCGTTCGTTCTGGCCTTTTCAACTTGAATTTTAAATTCTATAAATGACTGCACGGCTATTATCGCTGCAATTTCGTGAGGATCAAAAAAAAGCCCGTCACATCTCGTAACGGGCATTGCAAATTCAGCTATCTATGGATCGATCAGAATTTTAGCATATACCCTTCGGAAAGGTGCCACCACCAACTGTTCCGCACGCAAGTATGATCGATTCTTTTGTTCATCGTGGGGCAAATATACTTCGAGATCTGATACAGGGCAACTTAATTACATTTTGAATGAACTCAAAAATCAGATCAGACAAACTTCGGATCATTAACTTAGATTTCTATGTATGCGTCTGAAGCAAAACGCTAGTTCGGTATATTTTAATTGGAATCGCTCTGCGGTCGATTACACACCTATCCTTCATCAAATTAATCGAACCCATGTACCTTCGAATTTCCCTTCTTCCGCTCGTCCTCATTGCTTTCTTGTTGGGGCATCCTGAAAAAACCTCAACTATTCCTGTAGATGAATGCTCCTTTTCGAAGGAAATTCCGGAAGTGGAGGACTATATGCGGCTGATCACGTTTTCAGATTCGTATCAAGGAAACATGGATTCGAAAGTGACCGTGATAGAATATTTTGATCCGAATTGCCCTCACTGCAAAACGCTTCATCCCATCATGAAAGACGTGATTGCGGCTAATTCAAAATCGGCTCGCTTTTTTATGATTCCGTTTGTGCTCTGGCAATACTCTTTGCCTCAAGCAGAAGCTTTGTTTGTTGCCGGGCAAGATGGGAAATACTTTGAAATGCTCGACGCACAGTATGCCAATCAACAAGCTGGCGGCATGTCCATTGATGAACTAGTTATCCTAGCGCAAAATATTGGCCTAGATCCCGTGCAGTTCCGGACCAGACTCGACAAGGGTCTCAACCAGCCGATGATATTGGCTCGCCGTCAGGAAATTTCTGATCTCGGCGTCCGCGGAACTCCGGCGTTGATGATCAATGGAAAGTTTGTTGACGGAGGCTCCAAATCGTTGACCTGTATCAACGAATTGATTAAAAAAGAAGTCGCGAGTTTGAAGCAAGGATAAGTGAGCTAACCTTTCCACAATAGGTGCTTTTCGGGTTGTGTGATTTGTAGTTTCTGATGGTCCATGCGAAAGGATCATTTTGATCGCTCGATTGGGCGAATAATCACATCACCTTTACCGTATTTGTCGATGCCCATCGGTTCTGCTTCGCCCGTATTCGATCCTGCTCTCGCTCAGCAATCAATCAACACAATTCGTTTTTTAGCCGTTGACGCCGTTCAAAAGGCGAATTCTGGGCATCCCGGTATGCCAATGGGGGCTGCGCCAATGGCGTATGTCACATGGCAACAACACCTTGCCATAGATCCAAGCGCCCCGAAATGGCCAAATCGTGATCGATTTGTGTTGTCTGCTGGTCATGGCTCTATGCTGATTTACAGCTTATTACATTTGTCGGGATTCGATCTTTCGATTGATGATCTCAAAAATTTCCGACAATTAGGAAGTAAAACCCCCGGTCACCCCGAAAATTTCCACACCGCGGGAATTGAGACCACGACAGGGCCATTAGGTCAAGGATTTGCTAATGGAATTGGGATGGCAATCGCAGAGTCCCATCTGTCTGCAACCTTCAACAGGCCCGGATATCCAGTTGCCGATCACTTCACGTTTGCTATCGTTTCGGACGGGGACTTGATGGAAGGTATTTCGCATGAAGCAGCATCTCTAGCCGGACATTTACAATTAGGAAAGCTGATTTACCTGTATGACGATAATAAAATCAGCATAGACGGATCCACCGAGCTCTCGTTCACTGAAGATGTGACTGGGCGGTTTGAAGCATATGGTTGGCAAGTTTTAGAAGTGAAGGATGGGAATGATATCGAAGGGATTCATTCTGCAATTGAAGCGGCGAAGGCCGAATCCGGCAAGCCGACAATCATTCGAGTTAAAACAGTAATCGGTTACGGAAGCCCTAACAAAGGAGGGACCGCTGGCTCTCACGGTTCGCCGCTGGGAGACGCTGAAATCGTTTTGACTAAGGATGCCCTTGGTTGGCCCCAACAACCCACTTTTTTGGTTCCTGAAGACGTCCGTGAGCATATGGGAGGCATTGCTTCAAAAGGGTATAGAAACCGGAAGGCATGGGAACGGATGATGTTGGATTATGAAGAATCCTTTCCAGAGTTGGCCAAAGCGTGGAAAAAGTGGAATGCTGGTCAACTTCCTGCCAATCTCGTCGATTTATTGCCGACTTTTGAAAAAGGATCAAGCTTGGCCACCCGTGCTGCAAGTGGAAAAGTTTTGGCTGCGATTTCCAAGGATGTACCCTATTTAGTGGGCGGTTCTGCTGATCTGACCGGATCAAATTTGACCAATATCCCAGGCCGAAAAGACTATCAAGCAACCTCCCCAGAAGGTGGTTACTTCTTTTTTGGGGTTCGGGAGCATGCAATGGCGTCTATTTGCAATGGAATGGAATTGCACGGCGGGCTACGAACATATTGTGGTACTTTTTTGGTTTTTAGCGACTATATGCGTCCCTCAATTCGATTGAGTGCCTTGATGAAAATAGGCGTGACGTACGTCCTTACCCATGATTCGATTGGATTGGGCGAAGATGGGCCAACTCATCAGCCGATTGAGCACTTTATGGCGCTTAGGGCTATCCCTAATTGCTCCTTTTTTCGCCCAGCAGATGGACCGGAAACTGCAGCTTCTTGGGTTTGTGCGCTAGAAAATACTTCAGGACCGTCTCTTTTGGCGCTTTCTCGCCAAAATCTTCCCACCATGAATGCGGACGTGCCTCACGTAACAAACATGGTGAAAAAGGGGGCATATGTAGTGCGCGAAGCCAACGGTACACCGCGAGCTTTGATTATGGCTACTGGCAGCGAAGTGGAGGTAGCCATGGGAGCCGCCGAAATTCTGGCATTAAAAGGCGTGGAAACGCGTGTGATATCAATGCCGTGTTGGGAAAATTTCGAAGCTCAGGATGCGCACTATCAAGAGTCTGTTCTCCCAAGCGCTGTGTCCGTCCGAGTTTCTGTTGAAGCAGGAATTACGTTTGGTTGGGAGCGATATATCGGTAAAACCGGAAAATCAATCGGAATTGATTCATTTGGGGCCTCTGGGCCGGCTCCAGAACTGTTCAAACACTTTGGGATCACGCCAGAAAATGTTGCAAATGCCGTTCTTGATCAGATATAATTAGCTGGGAAAATGACTATGTATTCGAGACGATCGTTTTTAGAAGCATCTGCCCTTGTGGGCGCAAGCAGCACACTTTTTCCCGGCGTGTTATACGCCCAAACGGTGGGATCTGAGGAAATTACGGTCCAAGACGTAAAAGCGGCCGAAAAAATATCGGGGATCACTTTCACACCAGATGAGAGACTAATGATGCTTCGAAATTTAGAACGGAATCGGACCAATTTGATAGCACTTCATGAGATGAAGTTGCCCAATTCGGTTATCCCATCGGTTTTGTTTGATCCCCAGATTGGAGGTGTAAAGGCTGCCGAATTGAAACAGAAAGAACAGATAGATTGGCAACCTTCATCTGTTAATCGACCGACGTCGAATGAAGACTTGGCATTTATGACGGTCCCTGAACTGTCGTCGCTTCTGAAAAATCGAAAGGTGACGTCCCTCGAGTTGACGAAGTTGTATTTGACCCGTTTAAAAAAATATGACAGTGTCCTTCATCTGGTGGTAACGCTGACAGAGGAAAGAGCGCTACGACAAGCCGCCGCCGCTGATGCTGAACTCGATGCTGGAAATTGGAGGGGGCCGTTGCACGGCATCCCTTGGGGAGCCAAGGATTTATTGGCCGTAAAAGGGTATCCAACTACTTGGGGGGCAATGCCTTACAAGGAACAGTCTTTCGATTATGATGCCGAAGTGGTTCGTCGTCTCGATGCTGCGGGAGCAGTTTTGGTTGCCAAATTAACACTCGGCGCTTTGGCCATGGGCGACGTATGGTTTGGCGAAAAAACTAGGAACCCATGGAATCCTGACCAAGGTTCGAGTGGATCGTCTGCGGGGCCGGGATCGGCAGTTTCGGCTGGATTGGTCGGTTTTGCAATTGGATCAGAGACACTTGGGTCTATTGTGTCGCCTTCCACTCGAAACGGAGTCACTGGACTTAGGCCAACATTTGGAAGAGTTAGTCGAGCTGGAGCAATGACGCTGAGTTGGACCATGGATAAATTGGGCCCCATGTGTCGTAGTGCGGAGTGTTGCGCTTTGGTCTTCCACGCTATTCATGGAGCCGACCATGGTGACCCCACGACCCTGACTACTGGGTTTTCTTGGCCATCGAATAAAGCTCCAAAGGACCTGCGAGTTGGATATTTGGCAGAAGTTTTCAACACCAATTATGATAATCGGCGTGCCGATGAAGCGACTTTGGAAGAACTTCGAAAGGCGGGAATTGAACTTCGAAAGGTTGCGCTTCCTGACATGGAAACAGGCCCAATCATGTTCATGTTATCGGTTGAAGCAGCTGCGGCATTTGAAGATTTAACACTTTCCGGACGCGTAAATGAATTGGTCAGCCAAGGGGCCGGAGCATGGCCCAATTCATTCCGATCCCACCGATTTGTACCTGCCGTTGATTACGTCAACGCGAGCCGCGCCCGGACTCTTTTGATGCAAAAAATGGCGGAATTGTTTAAAGACCTGGATGTTATCGTAATGCCTACATTTCGCGGAAACGGACTTGGAATCACCAATTTAACAGGCCATCCAAGCATAACCATTCCAAATGCGTTTCGGCCGCTGGAAGATGCCCCCGATTCTGCCCGCAGGCAACCGGACAGCATTACAATTATCGGTCAGCTTTATCAAGACGAAGCCGTAATTAGTCTTGCCTCGCTTATTCAAAACAAAACGAATCACCACCGCCGGCGGCCTCCCATTGCATGATTGAAATCAATTCGATCCATCCTGATGCGCTGTCGTGGCTCAAGAAGGCAGGATTGCCGAGTGTCTTACTGGAAGGGGTTTCCACATGGAATCCTCAAACCCTAAAACAAATCAGCACTCATGCTCTGGCCCTCGGCCGGGCCTCGGGCCAGCACATTAGAGTAATGAAGGTCCTCGCGGATATTGAAATCGCCTTAAAACGTCTCCGAGATCGTATCGGCATTCCGAGAAATGCTCCGCCTGATGTCTTGGCCAGAGCAACAACTCTCATTCAGAGGGAAAATGAATGGATTTCTCTAGGGAAGTGGATTCCTGATGTTTTGGATCGCGCGGCCGCTTTTGATCCGATTCATTCGAGTCACAAAACGGATCAAGTCGTCACTTTAAGAGAGTTGAGAGCTTATCAATTGCAGCACATCATTCTCTTGGCTGAACCCTCGAGTCAGTCCTCGAACGTTGTAACAACCGAAAAACGGCTGACTGAACTTCGTCAAAATGACGAAAATTGTACCTATCACACAAGTGCGATTCCTACCCAATGGATGAGCTCGGGACCCGAAATTTTCGAAGCGGTTTTTGAAGCAGCCGACTTTATTTATGGTATAAAAGAGTAACTTACCGCCACACCCAAACCAATTGAAGCCATGCCTCACACCGTATATCTGTTTTTACATCTTGCAGGAGTAATTCTACTTTCGTTGTCAATCGGCGGAAATCTTTTTGCCCGAAAAGCGGGAGAGACTAAGCCACCCAAGCTCGTTTCAGCTCTGCACGGAGTTGGTTTGCTACTGCTTATCGTAGCTGGATTCGGAATGATTGCCCGCTTGGATATTGGATGGCCTTTTCCAATCTGGATTTGGAGCAAGATTGCCATTTGGCTACTCTTAGGAGGTTTTAACACGTTTTCTAAAAAGTTGAGCTTGAATACGAGCTGGATTCTGGCAATCGGGTTATTCTTGGTGGTAGCTTTTCTTGGTGTATTTAAACCGTTTTAACGATGTCTGACTTAGATCTTTTACGTTTTCCTGTGGGTCGATTTAAAGCAATTCCCAAC
>CALFHN010000092.1 GCA_937876355.1 uncultured Bacteroidota bacterium
ACAAATTTAATGTTCTTGCCGTCCTCGCTAAAATCAAAAGTTGAAAAAGGTAGGTTTAAAGCGCTGTACGTGGTGTCAAGCTGAGATGATATGCTCTTAGCCAATCGTTCGTGATTAAAGGCACGCTCTCGTTTACCGGCGGCGGCATCCACCTTAACAAATTCAGCTCCATTTTGGAGGGTATTCCGATACCACATTTCGGAAGTCGAAATCCAGGTAGGGTTTACCTCACTTTTAAAAACGAGCTGAGCTGTATACCCACGTAAAAAGCCTTCGGCTCTTGCATAATCCTCCGAGGTAACCTGCTGAGCGTAGACTGATCCCACAAACAGAAAAACAGACAATATTACTGTAAAACGGGCAAATATATACCGCATAACAATCGAGGTTTGATAACAAATGACTGAGCACTTCAATGGCGGAAGAACTCGAAGTTCAGCACGATACGTAGCATTGTCAAGCGCTGCTCGATGTTAATGCTCAAATCGCGGCATATTCGACAATTCATTCGTGTCATCTGGACGAATTTCGACACCAAGCTGCTGCAATAATTTGGCACAAGACTCGATGCCTTTAACTAATCCAGATGTAGCATTGCCGTTTTTGATCCCAGAAATGATATCAGAAATCACTTCAGACCAATCCTCGGAGCTCACTTTGGCGTTTATCCCCTTATCTCCGAATACTTCGACCCTACGCTCGAAAAGAGATACAAGAATCACAATTCCCGTGCGGTCGCGAGTAGAAAAGACTTCGTGATCGACAAATGCTTTGATCGCTCGATCATGAACTGCCGCATCCATATCAGAGCGTGAAATTACTAAACGCTTCAGGGTTGGAAACACGTGAACCATCATCCGGGCCACAATGGCGCCGCCAATGACAAAGAAGGGTAGTCCGACAACGGACGCCCAAAAACCCGTAACCCATCCTGCAAAAACTAATAGATAGCCTTCATACAATAGTAGACCAGTGCCCATCCCAAAAAAGATAGACTTCCAGTCTGCGGCCGCATAAGATGAAGATGATTCAACAATTACGGGTACTATTTCGCCGGCAGTTGCTGTCTCGGCTTCTTTTACAGCGGCCGCAATCGCTTTGCGATCTGAATCAGAAAAATGGGTGCTAGATGCCATAGGAATGTTAGGTGAGTCGCTTGCTATACGACCAGACCCATCGGACGTTTCGTTCTACCGTTCAGGCAAACAACCCGGTACCAATTATTATGTTTGAAATCACTACCGGGTCGCTCAGTCCTGAACACAGAAACGATCTGTCGAATCCCCTATTTCGCTGAAAACGAGAGGTAACCTTCGCTTTTGGTTGAAATAGTTAACGCCGATTCATTGACATCGTAGGTTTCAGCAGCTTTAAGGCCACTGGAAACCAAGTCAAATTCAGCATTAGCCTGACACGAGGTGGATGATTCCACAGAAAAAACAGAGATTCCTCCGTTTTCATTTATTTCATATTCCCCTGAAAAAACACCACAAATGGCCTTCCCAGATACCGTACCATCTTCCTGGAACTGAACCTCAACGGCTCGGTCGACAGAATTCAAGGTTTGGGTTCTATAAAAGACAACTTCTAACGTCCATTCTGAGCCATGTAGATACCTTCGGCGGTCATTTTCATCATCCTCTTTTACGACGACAATGCAACCAGATGCTAGTATGGACAAGGCCAAGACATTCAGGGCAGTAGCTATTGAATAGCGGTTTGTCGGATTCATATCCTTCTTCTATTTGTTCGTGATTGTTATCGCGAACCCCTAAACACAAAGCCGCGTTTTAAGACTAACTGGTAACGCCCTGCAAAAATGTGCCTCTAAATTTCAAGCATTTTTGTAGCTTAAACCTCCCTCGAAATCGAAGGAGGAGCCACTTTCAAACTACTGCCATACACATGAATCATGTTGACCTAGCCGATTCCGCCGACATGGCTGAGGCTATTGCCAAGATATTACCGGCCATTCAAGAATTTTATCGATTTGAGGGCCCTGACTTGGCTGTTCGCCGATCTGCAGATTGGAAAAAACATTTAACTACCCCACTTCCCCAACAAGGAAAGGGACTTGATTCCGTGCTTAATGATCTAATCCAGACCGTAATTCCAAACGGGCTACGAAACGGCCATCCAGGGTTTGCGGGATGGGTCACAACCTCCCCAACCTCGAGTGGGACGGTGGCGCACCTTGCGGCATCTGTTGCAGGGTCACAGCGTTATTGGATTCAAGCTTTTAATTATCTAGAAGCCCTAGGTCTGGATTGGTTGAAAGAATTGTTGGACCTCCCTCCTGCCTGGCAAGCTACTTTTACGAGCGGTGGCTCCTCCGCCAATCTTATTGGTTTAGGCGCTGCCAGACAGTGGGCGTTCGAACAAATTGGAGTGGATCCTTCCATGACCGGGATACCCGACGGAGTTCGCTTCCATATCTATGCCAGTGTTGAAGTTCACCATGTTGTGAATCGTGCCGCTGCTGTTTTGGGCATTGGCAGAAGAAATGTGGTGGGAATACCGACTGATCGGGACCATAGGATTGATTTATCTGCGTTGGAAGACCGATTGCAGCAAGATGCTGCTGAAGGCATTAGGCCCATGGCGATAGTGGCCACTGCCGGAACAGTTAACGTTGGGGCAATAGACCCAATAAACGAAATGGCTGATTTGGCGGTCAAATACGGTTCATGGTTACATGTAGATGGAGCTTATGGGCTTTTCGGCAAGCTAGACCAGCGAGTTGCCCATCTTTATGAAGGCCTGAATCGTGCCGACTCGGCAGCAGTCGATCCACACAAGTGGCTAGCCGCACCCTTAGGAAATGGAGTGGCTTTTGTACGTGATAAGAACATTTTAGGACGCGCATTCACCCTGGAGCCAGCGGCGTATCTAGAAGGATCGGAGTCCCAGAATGGGATCCTGCAGTCTCCTTTCGATGAGTTTGGCGAAAAGTACTTCGACTTTAACCTCGACCAATCCGCGCCTTCGAGAGGGGTTGCGGTATGGGCCATATTGAAAGAAATCGGTGCACAAGGAATGGCGGATCGTGTCGTCCGTCATAATTCGTTCGCGCGTCTTCTTGCAGATATCGTACGAAACCATCCCAAGCTTGACCTCGTCACGGAACCCGTTCTTTCCATTTGTTGCTTCAGATTTAATGACGGAATACACTCCGGCAAAGAGTTGAATGGGATAAATGCTGAAATTGCTGCCCGCCTGAGGGCGGAAGGGCAATTTGTACCATCTACCACGGTTGTCAAGGGAATTTATGCCATTCGGCCTTGTTACATCAATCCTCGCACACGGGAGGAAGACGTAACTGGACTCGCAAAACGAGTCGCCGAACTAGGCACAGAACTAGGCACAGAACTAGGCAAGGAGCAAACTTGAAGCACGTTCGTGGATCAACACCGGCAGGATAACACACAAATAGGTATCCGTAGTGCATAAATTATTGAAGTTGGCCCGGTTAGTAAGACGGCCCCTTTACCTAAAGGCACTCATTAAGGGTGCTGCTGCTGCCATCGAGCATGAGCATGTATTGGAAGGTCTAGAATGCAACCTGATCGTGGATGTAGGGGCAAACAAAGGTCAGTTTGCGATCGCAGCCAGAAAATGTCTGCCAGAAGCCAATATTATTTCATTCGAACCGCTTCAGGCCCCTGCCGACACATTTGAAAAAGTGTTAGGGCATGACGAACTCGTGACGTTGCACCGAACAGCTATCGGCTTGTTGGAAGAGGAGGCAACCATGCATGTGTCAAAACGGGAAGACTCGTCTTCCCTTCTGCCCATTTCGGATGCCCAGATCAGCCACTTTCCTGGAACGGAAGAAAAAGAAACGTTGACCGTCCGGGTGTCGCCCCTCCATAACGTGTTGTCCCTCAAAGACTTTCGGTATCCAGCTCTACTCAAGGTCGATGTCCAGGGCTTTGAAATGTCCGTTCTAAAGGGTGCAGAAAAGCTGCTGAATGCTTTCCAATACGTGTATGTTGAATGTTCATTTGTTGAATTGTACATCGGGCAGGCCCTCGCGCATGAAATTATCGATTACCTTGGCAGCCATCGATTTATCATTCAGGGCGTTTACAATACCCAATTCGATGAACATGGAAAGGCCATTCAGGCCGATTTTCTTTTTGGACGAACCTAGGCGCTTGTCATTGAAATGTTTGAATCTTTTCCAACGTCCAACGAGTGTATATTTTCGCAGACGAGATTTTTAAATTGAAAGAGTATATTATGAAAAGGGTGACCTCCACGCGCCATTCATGGCCAATAATTGTGATTCTGACGGTCTTTTTGGCCGCAATCGTAGCCAAAGACGCGACTGCTCAGACCTATCCGAGCAATGACCCCATAATCAAGCAGATGTGGGAACTGGGTATTGATCAATCTCAAACGGCAGACCTTGCCCATCAGCTACTCGACGTGATTGGACCTCGTTTGAGCGGATCACAAAACCTGGCCGATGCTCAGGATTGGATACTTGGGAAGTATGCTGAATGGGGCGTTTCGGCTCAAAGAGAGGAATACGGTACGTGGGATTCGTGGGAGCAGGGTATCCTTCATGTTGATATGCTCGAGCCCAGGGTAACGACGATGGAGGCCGAACTGCTTGCCTGGAGTCCAGGAACGAACGGACCGGTAACCGGACAAGTGGTCTTCCCTCCATCGGATCTGACCGCTGAAAATGCTGACGCCTGGCTGGCAAGCATCAAGGGCAAATATGTGATGATGAGCCCTCCTGAAGCCATGTGCCGCGCCGCTCAGGAATTGAAACAATACGCACGCCCTGAAACAGTTGACAAACTGAACAAGGAGCGTGGTGAAATGGCCCAAGATTGGAATACTCGCCTAAGCGCAGTCGGAGACTTTCGAAGCCGAGAAAGCAAGTTAGAAGAAGCCGGAGTTGCCGGATTTCTATCCTCACGCTGGTCCGGTGGATGGGGCGTCAATAAAGTCTTTTCTACTTCATCCAAAACGGCAGTTGCTGTAGATATCTCCTGCGAAGACTACGGACTCCTTTACCGCCTTGCAGAAAGTGGTCATACTCCTACAATTCGTGTGAATGCGGAGGCCCAGGCCCTCGGTACGGAACCTCAATTCAACGTCGTCGCTAGGATAACTGGCAGCGAAAAACCGAACGAATACGTTCTTCTCGGGGCGCACTTGGACTCATGGCACGCAGCCACGGGTGCCACCGACAACGGAACGGGCACGATCACGATGTTGGAGGCCATGCGCATTCTAAAAACGGCCTACCCCAACCCCAAAAGAACCATTCTCATCGGTCATTGGGGATCAGAAGAGCAAGGAACGATCGGCTCAACTGCTTTCAGGGAAGATCACCCCGAGGTCATTGACGGACTTCAGGTTGCCTTCAACCAGGACAATGGAACCTGGCGATTTGAACGCATCGAAGGACAGGGATTTCTTGGAGCGGCGGCTCATATTCCCCAATGGATGAACGTGGTGCCAACCGAAATTTCCTCGCACATTACGTTGAAATTTCCCGGAGCACAGAATAATTCAGGAAGTGACCATACGTCCTTTTTGTGTGCCCAGGCTCCTAGTTTTCGTCTTCAGTCTCCGTACGATGAGTATCGTCAGTACACCTGGCACACCAATCGTGACACCTACGACAAAATCGTGTTCGATGACTTGAGCGAAAACGCTACACTCGCCGCCATGCTTGCCTACATGGCATCTGAGGATCCAGTAAAAATGGACCGCTCATTGTCCAATCTGCCGGGCACGGGCCGCGATGGACAGCCTAGAACGTGGCCATCTTGCCGCCCGGCCAGAAGATCTGCCCGATAGGTCCCGTCTCATTCGGGATTGATTATACCAGAGTGGGGCGCCGCGAATGCGGCGCCCCACTCACTGTTTAGGACACTCGCACTATCCGCATCTAGCATAGAGTACGTCTCCTCTCATTCATCAGTATGCCCTCGACTCTTGGGCCTCGTTCCGGAATCAACTCATACACTCTGAAATTCTAGGATAAAACCGTACGAAAGGGCAGCGATCCGAGAAGGATCAAAAACATAGTTTTAGGACGATTTTCATTTCTGATGACGTCTGAAGCTTCAACTATTACGGAGCAAATCCATAATGCAAAGAACCAATTGGATCGTTATCCATTTGACGATGAATCCCCTAGCTATTTACAGTCTTTCCCAACTCGAAGAGGTAGTGGATATGGTTACATCCGAATATCCTCGATGGCTGTCTTCTGGTATCGGATCTCATTGAATCAATTTTGATATATATGTCGCTTCATACAGTAGGCCTGAGTCCTTGGTCTGAACAGCAGCTAGAAGACCACATTAGGGAAGGCTGGACCCCTGCCCGGGTAGTCGCAGTTCACCGGAATATGTTGGTCATTCACGATGGAGAAAGAGAAATCCAGGCTGAACTCACCGGCCGTCTACAATTTCTAGCCGAATCTCCAAAAGATCTTCCCACCGTTGGCGATTGGGTATCAGCTCAGATTCTAGACCAAGGAGCATTCGCGGTCATTGACAAAGTGATACCACGGCGTTCCGTGGTTGCGCGAAAAGCTGCGGGGAATCTGGTTGAAGAACAACTTATTGCGGCAAATGTCGACGTCGCCTTTATCGTTCAATCGTGTGATCTCGATTTTAACCTTCGTCGCCTTGAGCGATACTTGGCTGCCATTCGAAACGGTAACGTTAAGCCCATTTTGCTGCTCTCCAAAGGCGATTTGATTTCCTCTTCAGAAAAGGAAGCGTTAATTGCTCAAGTTCGTTCCATCGAACAGTTTCTAACAATTGTGGTGTTTTCCAACAATCTACCTGAGCAGTGGGCTGAAATTGACGCTCTACTGGAATCCGGAAAAACATATTGTTTGTTAGGATCGTCGGGCGTCGGCAAGTCCACTCTGGCCAATAGACTAATAGGCTCTGATCTTTTAAAAACAAGCTCTATTCGCGAAAGTGATAGTAAAGGTCGACACACCACCACTTCTCGTCAACTCATTGTACTTGACTCAGGTGCCATTTTAATCGACACCCCCGGAATGAGAGAATTTGGTGCTATAGGTATCGAATCAGGGGTCATAGCAACGTTCATTGATATTGAGGACATTGCTTCCGCTTGTCGATTCACTGATTGTAGCCACACCGTTGAATTAGGATGCGCTCTCACAGAAGCTGTTGAGGCCGGTACGTTGGAGGAAGCTCGCTTGACTAGCTACCTTAAGCTTCTGCGAGAGTCGGCCAGGAACGAAATGTCCCTGGCCGACCGCAGAAAGAAGGATAAAAATCAAGGAAAATTTTACAAGCAAGTTATTAGGGCTAAAAAAGATCGCCGCTAAGTTGATTCTAACTACATCTCGATTTTAAGCTTCCACTTGCACGCGCTCCAACTAATAAGCGAAACCAAAAGAATTAATAGTCCAAATCCCGGAGCAATTAGCGACGTATAAAGTCCGCCAGCTAAAATTTGAGGTGACACCGCTCCCACCTCCTGAATAAGTTTGAATGCCTGCATTAACCCAAGAACCTGACTGAATAGGCCCAGGAAGAAGCTGAAAATTCCAATTTGCAGCACGATAAAATTGGTCTTTAGAATAACACCTATTTCTAGTTTGTGTAAGATTAATCCGAGCCATGATCGAACTGCAAAAGCAGCCATAAGTAGGCTAAGAAGCAACAGCGGCAACATAAAAATCCCGCCGTTTGAAAAAAGTTGAATCATTGTATTGGTTTTATTTGGTGAAGTGACAAATCAACTTATCTCAGTCTCGATCAAGCTCAAAGCTAATTTCGACCAACACCCCCTCCTTGGCGTCAAACAGCCTACTGCCTTTGTCTTGGGTCTAATTTTAATGCCGGTAGTTGGTCGACAAATGCGCTCCGTTTAACGACAATCACTCACTGCATTATCTAAATTTCTTACTTTAACGGACTTAGAACCCAAAAAACGGCAACTCATTGAGCGCTCGCTATTTTTTTCGTCACTTAGCTTTTTGGATCACTGCCATCGTGTTTTACACCATCTATTTCGGCTTTCGAGATGATGCTTATGGTGAAAGTGCCCTTTTTATCGGTCTGCTTCTACCATTGTCGCTTGCCACGACATATCTCGTAATTTATTGGTTGATCCCCAATTTTTTACTTCCTGGCCACTACATACGGCTCACGCTCTATTCAGTTTATCTGTTCCTTGCAAGCCTGTACGCAGAATTGTCTCTGGTCATTTTGTTGTATTTATTGAGTGGCGATTTTCAAACCTTTCTGATCCGCGCAACGATTATAGATCTGATGGATATGGTTATCGGCATGTATTTCGTGGTATTTGTCGCCGTTACGCTGCACCTTAGCCGAAATTGGCATACGGTCCATGAAAAAGCCGCGGTTCTGGCAAACGATCATCGCCAGATTGCAACGGCTTTTGAACAGTTGAAAGGAAGCTCTGAGCAAACCTTGAAAGTTCGATCGGACCGCGCGGATCATCAGGTTTCGGTTGGTACAATCAACTACGTCGAAAGCCTTGGGGATTATTTGGCAATCCATACACAGGACGGCCAATTGATTACAAAAAGAACACTCTCGTCACTGGAAAAAGAGCTTAACGAAGCCGGTTTTTTACGCGTCCACCGTTCGTTTCTCATTCGCATAGGGGCAGTTCAGTCCAAAAGCACCTCGTCCATTCAACTTGAAAACAAATCCATCCCAATTGGACGCTCGTATCGAAAGGCTGTAAACAATTGGTTTTCATGAAACGGTGTAAGGACACCCTACCCAATACATTCAGCATTTGATGTCTGTTTTTATTTACTTGTCATCTTGATTGGGCATCTTTTCACGATGAAATGACCCAGCAAGCCTTGGCGGACGAAATTGGAGCAACTCGACAGACGATTCATGTCATTGAAACCGCTAAATATGCCCCATCATTAGAACTCGCGTTTCGCATAGCGCGCGTATTTAATCTCAAAGTCGAAGAGGTTTTCTCGTATCACCTCCCACTGGATTAATTCTCGGGCGCCATCTCAAATAATGAGCACCAGTCTAGCCTCGATTTCCAAGTGTGCAATCTTCTGGAGGCTTGTTCTGGACAAGGGCATGGTCTGTAATCGACTTCTCCACCATTATTCTGCATCAAATGGCCACTTTCGTCCCGAGGCGGGGTCCAATTGCTTCAAATTCTGAGTCTTTCTGACCAGTACAGATTGAACTTCTTCTCACACTCTTAGCGAGATTCCTGCCACCGAATGCAAATTGTGGTGTTCAACGCGCTTCGCAAACCACTTTCATTGCTTGTCCTTTTTACTCGCATGGACCATAAGATCAGAAATATTGCCATCGTGGCTCACGTCGACCACGGCAAAACCACTCTAGTTGACTCCATGCTCTGGCAGAGCGGAATTTTCAGGGAAAACCAAGATGTTGCCGAGCGAGTCATGGACTCGATGGATCTAGAGCGTGAAAAAGGAATCACCATTATGGCCAAAAATACGGCTGTTCAATATGGTGATATCAAAATCAACATTGTCGACACACCGGGTCACGCCGATTTTGGTGGAGAAGTTGAACGTACGTTACGTATGGTTGACGGCATTATGTTGTTAGTGGATGCTGCCGAAGGCCCTCTGCCCCAGACCCGATTCGTGCTTTCAAAAGCACTTGAATTGAATCTGCCTGCTATTGTTGTTATCAACAAAATTGATCGGGACGACGCACGTGTAGAAGAAGTGCTCAGCGAAGTTTATGATCTGTTTATCGACCTTGATGCATCAGATACTCAGATTGAGTTTCCCGTCATTTTTGCGGTAGCCAAGGATGGAAAATGCAAGGATACCATTGAAGGCGAACTTGTGGACCTGAAACCACTTTTTGACACCATTATTAGCGCTGTTCCAGCCCCCGTTGGCGACCCAGATGCTTCTGTTCAAGTTCTCGTCACCAACGTAATTCCAGATAATTATCGCGGACCGTTGGCTATTGGCCGTATTATTAATGGATCATTAAGGAACCGTCAACGAGTTGTGCTTTGTCACAGAGACGGCACCTTTACTCCTGTTCAGGTTTCGGCTCTTTTCCAGTATTCGGGACTCGGTCGGATCGAAGCAGATAGTGCGGGACCAGGAAATATTGTTGCTATCGGTGGAATGGTTGGCATTGGGTTGGGAGAAAGCATCGCTGATGCCGAAAACCCAGTTGCATTAGAGCCACTGCACATTGACGAGCCTACAATGTCGATGGAATTCCGCATAAATGACTCCCCATTTGCCGGACGTGAAGGAAAATATGTTACGTCGCGAAACCTGCGCGACCGGTTGGCGAAAGAAGGAGAAACCAATCTTTCCATGCGAATTGAAGAAACGGACTCAGCGGACAGTCATCTTGTTTATGGCCGAGGAGAGCTCCAAATGGCCATTTTGATTGAACAAATGCGTCGTGAAGGTTTTGAATTCTCAGTCGGAATGCCGAACGTCATCACCAAAGAAGTTGATGGTAAGCGGCACGAACCATATGAACACACGCTTATAGATGTTGCCGAAGACTATATGGGCGCGGTCATTCAGAAGCTTGGATCTAGACGAGGCGTCATGACGAAGATGGTGAACCATGGTTCTGGCCGTATTCGCCTTGATTTTGAAATTCCAAGCCGTGGCCTAATCGGATACCGAAGCGAATTCATGACCGATACAAAAGGAACAGGAATTTTAACTCACCTTTTCGACAAATACGGTCCTTGGGCCGGCGAGATTGCCCATCGCGCCTCAGGTGCACTTATTTCTGACCGCTCAGGCAAAGTAACTGGCTACTCAATTGTTAACCTTCAAGAACGCGGAGAGCTCTTTTTAGGCCCAACGGAAGAAGTGTATAGTGGTATGCTGGTAGGTGAAAACAGTCGCGACGTAGACTTGGAAGTTAACATCACCAAGGAAAAGCAGCTAACAAACATGCGTGCTTCCTCTTCGGATGCTTTTCAAAAACTCATTCCACCACGCCGTTTCTCACTGGAAGAGAGCATTGAGTTTATCCGTGAGGACGAGCTAATTGAGGTTACGCCGTCGTCACTAAGGCTTAGAAAACGTCATCTAGACCCTCACTTGAGGAAAAAATCCGAGTCCCTCAGGCGTAACGCTTCGTAGTGACCGAGAGCTTCGTATCTTGAAGCATGATATCGCTTCTAGGCATCCCATACGATGGTTCTTCCTCCTATTTAAAGGGCCCGGCACTTGCGCCGGCACGGATCCGTCGTGCACTTCATTGTTCATCGAGCAATCTTTCTATTGAAAATGGGATGAGCCTCGATGAGGTTGGCCTCATCGAAGACCTGGGTGATCTTGAATTGCCCCCAGGGCCAGAGCACAGACGCGAAATTTCGAATGCAATAACATCCATCTTGGACGAAGGGAAAAAGTCCTTGGTCTTGGGTGGCGATCATTCTATCTCCTACTCTATTCTTAGAGCATATGCCAAACGCTTCGACGTCTTAAACGTAATTCAGTTTGATGCCCACCCCGACCTTTATGACGAGTTGGATGGGGACAAATACTCTCATGCATGCCCATTTGCTCGACTTATGGAAGAATTTCCTCATGTTAGTCTTACGCAAATCGGCATTCGAACAATGAATGCGCACTGCCAGGCTCAAGCAGATCGATTCGGAGTGCGCGTGTTTGAAATGAAAGATCTTCCGGCCCCGTCTATTTTGGATTTGGCGGGACCAGTCTACATCAGTCTCGACTTAGACGTACTCGACCCAGCATTTGCGCCAGGAATATCTCATCATGAACCGGGCGGTCTATCTGTAAGAGAGGTATTGAGTTATATCCATCAGGTCAAAAACACTATCGTTGGAGCAGATGTGGTGGAACTCAACCCGACCAGAGACAGAAACGATCAAACGGCAATGGTTGCTGCTAAGTTTGTAAAAGAATTGGCAGGCCAAATGGCTCAGAATGGTTTCTGACTTTTTTCGTTCAACCGTTTGTGCGTAAAATCAAGTTTGATTCAACTATCTGGGTATCTGACTTCAAAATCGTCTGTTTTAGTGAAAAACACACGATACAGAGCCCCTATCTAAGGGACCACCAAAAACCGATTACGGCTTGCTTGGTATGATGGCCCTTGTATGCTGTACCTCCTGCGAGAAGAAATGGCTTGTTCGAATGATCTTATCAGACATTTGTTACAGCCCCCTCAAAGCCGGAATTCATACAGCTATTCAACATCAGCCCAAATGGTGAATCCCACCACAAACATACCCCCATGAAAAAGACTTCACTTTTCGTATGTGCTCTCGTTCTTATGTCAACCGTCTTCGCAGCTTGCGGCGGTTCCGACAAAACGGAAGCTTCAATGACCGAAAACACCGAATCAGCCGCTACGGACACCTTGGATTTTGGACCGCTCAAGAAATTGAGCCTGAATGATGCTACTGGAGAACAATTTGCGATGATTCCAGGTGTTGGCCGCCGGATGGTTCGCGAATTTTTGGAGTACCGTCCCTACATCAGTATTGATCAATTTCGCCGTGAAATGGGCAAATACGTTGATGCGGACACCGTAGCTGCGTATGAAAAATACTTGTATGTTCCGGTTTCATTCAATGAATCAGATCTCGCCACGCTTATGCAAATTCCAGGTATGACCACAGAATTTGCGCAGGCACTCATCGATGGACGTCCGTACGAAACTAAGGATGCATTCTTAGACAACATTATTACGGTTGCAAACGATGGAGTAATGCAGCAATTTGCCCGTTATTACCTCGCTCAGGAAACCGCAAGTCAAGAATAATTCGAGTAAAGAACAAATGGAATCCTGGTATCGACGATTTTTATTGGTCGTTGCTTCCGGCACGTTCTGCTTCGTCCCTATTGAACTGGCGTTGTCAGAACATACGGGGAGTACAATGCAGTGGGTTCCTTTTGCTGTTTCGGGATTGGCCTTATCTGCATTGACCTTTTGGCGTTTCAATCGAACAAAATGGGCTTTTATTACAGTAAAAACGGTAATGATCGTTTCGTGCGCTTCAAGTCTACTAGGGGTAGTTGAACACTTTAAGCACAATTTGGAGTTTGAGCTAGAAATCAGGCCTGGAATAGGCTGGTCAGATGTATTGGTTGAAACAATTTCAGGAGCCAGCCCACTGCTGGCTCCTGGAATTCTTTTTCTGGCCGGAATATTAGTGTTGGCTGCACTGTACCGCTGGCCGACAGAAAATGCGACAGAAAATGCCACATAGTAGGTTGCTCGGCATCCCTCTCCGGCCATCGTTTAATCGTCGTAACTCAGCCCAAGATGATCCATAGCCTCATGTGAACATCCTTCCCAAGAGGCCTGCGGCGTATTTCCCGTATAATTGAGATCCATCATACCGATCTTACTGGACCAGAAGCCAGTGGCTGTCAGATCTCGTAAAGTTGAAAAGAAAGCGACTCCGTCTTCCATTTCAGGAACGGCCTTCTCAGGGTACGCGATCATATCCAAGAAGGCTACCTGCTGTTCGGGCAAAAGGTCAACAAATGAATCTCCGAATAGTCGAGTGCACGATTCATCAATCCAGCCGAGTCCGTCGTGAATCGGCTTTTGAAGCTCTGCCGCCTCCTCCATCATGAAATCGATAAAAGCCGGCACTGACGCGTCCGACGCACTTCCGGATCGATTGTCTGCTGGTATAATCAGATTAGCCAGCACAGTTATAGAAGCGTATTCGCTCGCCGTCAATTGAGAAGGAGTTCGAATACTCAGGCCGCCATCTTCAGAGGACATTTCTGCTCTGTGAGCAGCATCGTCTATCTTTTCTTGGGTACAACCTGGAAAAGCGGCAGCTAGTGACGCAACCGCGATAAGTTTGAGAGATTCGCGTCTATTCATCAGGCTGTCGGGAGGTTTCGTTTTAATACTTCTGTGACTATGTATTCTGAGGTCCGCATTGATAGCGCCAAGATGGTCCAAGTTGGATTTTTGTGGGCTTGAGATACAAAGGGGCCAGCATCAGCTACAAATACATTTGATGCTTCGTGAGCTTGACAGTTTGAATTCAAGACCGAATTTTTAGGGTCACTTCCCATTCGGGTTGTACCTACTTCGTGAATTATCTGACCCGGTCGTGTAATACCGTAATTGTCTTCCTTAGAAGGAATATCCCAGAGAGGCACCCCTCCCATTTTGTGGATGATTTCGTTTCCCGTTTCCTGAAAATGTTTCATTTGAAGTAGTTCATCATCACTCCACTTCACGTTGAAACGCAGAACCGGAATGCCATACTGATCCTTTACGGTTGGGTCGATTTCGCAGTAATTTTCTCGCCTAGCAATCATCTCGCCTCGGCCGGACATACCTATAAACGCGCCCCAAAGCCTGCGATAGTCATCTTTCAACTGAAGTCCATATCCCCCACCACCCTTCGAGCGATCGCCACCAGTCAATTTCCCATTCGTGCGCTGGATGCCGCCTCCAAACCCATAACCGGGCATACCCTTTCCGCCCCACGTTTCAATGTGATATCCCCTTGAAAAACCAAGCGTTTTATCCTTCTCTAGCCACCAAGGGATATAAATATGCATTCCTCCAACTCCATCTTCGTTGTGAGCCGGTGAATCGACCAGTTGAGGGAAAAAGCCCATGACATCCCCGCCTGTGGAATCCGTCAAATACTTTCCAAGCACATCACTTGAGTTGCTGAGCCCGTTGGGGTGCCGAGAAGACTTGGAATTCATCATCAACCGAGAAGACTCGCAAGCACTAGCGGCTAGAACGACCACTTTAGCTTTAACTTGAACTTCCTCTTTGGTCCGAGTATCTATGTACGACACTCCAGTTGCCTTTCCTTCCGAGTCAGTCATGACTTCCCGAGCCATGGCATTCGTAATGATAGTTAATCGCCCAGTAGCCAACGCAGGTGGCAACAAGACCGTTTGAGTGGAGAAGTTGGACCGGGTATTGCAACCACGATTACACTGACCACAATAATGGCAAGCCGGACGATCCCCCAATGGTTGCGTTAAAATCGAAAGTCTAGATGGGATGACGGGAATTCCCAATTTTGAGGCGCCATTTTTGACCATTACCTCATAACATCTTGGCTTCGGCGCTGGCATAAATAAGCCGTCGGGCTCATTGTACATTCCTTCTTTGCTGCCAAAGATGCCAATCATCCGGTCGATTCTATCGTAGTACGGCTTTAAATCTTCGTACCCTATGGGCCAATCATCGCCTTTCCCATCGATAGATTTACGCTTAAAGTCATCGGGGCCAAAACGAAGCGAAATACGTCCCCAGTGATTTGTTCGTCCACCGAGCATTCGCGCTCTCCACCAGTCCCAATCCGTTCCCTCAACCTTAGTGTACGGCTCGCCTTCGATGTCCCATCCACCATCGCACGCATCAAACTCCCCAAATGGTCTTGCCTTGGTGCCTCTGCCGCGGCGGGGCGACTCGTAGTTGTATTTCAACATTGCGCCATCTCTAACGGTGTCCCAATCGCCGCCTGCCTCAAGCATTACCACATTGGCACCAGCTTGAGTTAAAACGTAGGCGGCCATACCACCACCGGCTCCAGAACCCACGATGCATACATCGAAGGTCGGACTTGACTGTATAAAAGGCATTCTTTTTCTAGATGATTTTCATTTGTGATCTATGTATATAGGAGAAAGAAAGATCGGAAACCAGATGAACACTGCATTTTTTAAACAACACGACGATCCAAGACTTGCGGAAGTGTTGCACTTGCTTAATCCTCCGCCAAACTATGCCTTGTGGCATGGCGGCCCAACGATCTTGCAGTGCGTCAAGGACATCGAGCATGAACAGGCCATTTGGGCTCCTCCGGGGCGGCATTCAATTTGGCATTTTGCACTTCACATCACATACTGGAAATATGTTGTGAGACAGCGCATTACGGGGACCACCTTGTCAAGTTTTTCAAGACAACCTGAGAATTTTCCAAACCCTCCCGATATCCCCTCTCAACTACTTTGGAAAGCCGATATCGACCTAATGGCTACTGAAAACCGTTTATTAATTGAAACTATCCAACAGTTGGATCCAAAGTCATTGGATGATGAAGTATCCGGAGGCCACCGACTACTAGACCTGATTATGGGCATCGTTACACACGACGCTTACCATGTCGCACAAATACAACTGATGAAACGTTTGTACCAAGATCGTTAGAGCGCTGGGCAGAAGGACTGCTATGCAGATTACCTACCTCAATAGACAAGTAAGTCTAATTTCCAGATCGTAGCCTTTCTACTAACTCATTCGCTCGAACATAGACGGGGTCATTAGTATTCCCAATTAGTCGCATCACTTTTTCAAATTGTTCGACAGCTTGATCGGTTCTATCAATCTGCATCAACATGATACCGCGATTGAAATTGGCTTGCATATGCAGCGAGTCCTGTTCTAAAACCGCGTTTGTTTCCTGAATGGCCATCATGGCATTAGGGGGATCATACATATACGCAATCGCCATATCGGTACGAACATCCAGGTTTAACGGATTGATCTCTAATGCTTCTCGATACGCAGCAATCGCCTTCTGTGCCCAAGGTGTCCTCTGCGAAGGGTCTTTTCGCTCCATCCAATCATAATACAAATTTCCAGCGACGGTCCATTCGTTTTCCGATTGTAACATGCCCGCGATGGCCTCCGTTTCGGCTGCAGCTAAATCAAACCTCGCGGCTGCGAAATACAAATCGACTAATTCCCGTTTGACCGCAATCAAAGAGTCCCCACTAAGACCATTCATTTTTTCCAGCAAAATGGACTGTGTACCCACAAATTGGGCAGCTAGTGGTTCCTCTTGTCCGGGACTCAATTGAAGTGTTGCTTCGGAAGCTAGCGAGCCCGATTTACTCATTGTAGTGACCATGTATAAGGC
>CALFHN010000093.1 GCA_937876355.1 uncultured Bacteroidota bacterium
TTTCCTGCATTCGAAGCCTCTTTCGCGCGCAGATCAGGGGTACCCCTCGATCCTAGTTCGCCTCGGGTCAAGTCTACAATTCCGACCTTATAACCGTCGATAATCATCTGGGCGATAGTACCGCCGGCGCATAATTCCACATCATCCGGATGAGCGCCAAAAGCAAGCACGTCGAACTTATTTGAAATGCTCATATTTTTATCTCAATGTAAATGCGGCTGGCCTCAGGCCTCTGGTCTAGAGTCTGGAGTCGATGACTCCGCTCAATACTTTGTAAGACCTAACCGACAACAATATTTACCAAGCGATTAGGGACGTAAATTTCTCGCCGAATAGTCTGGCCTTCAATAAAACGGGCGACGTTTTCGTCCGATTTACTTGCTGCTAGAATATCATCTTTTGTTGCGTCAGAAGCTACATGAATGGTGGATCGAACCTTGCCATTCACTTGCACGACCAACTTTATAGTGTCTTCCACCAGCCATTTATCCTCAGAGATAGGCCAAGGAGCATATGCGAGGGTTTCGGGGTGCCCCATCCGTTGCCACAATTCTTCAGCCATATGAGGCGCTAAAGGTGCCAACATCAGTACAAAAGGTTCTGCCACTCCTCTTGGAATGCTTTCTAATGCCACAAATTCAGCTATAAACTCGATCAAGGCGGCAATTGCCGTATTGAACGACATGCGCTCCATGTCGTTGGTAACGCGCACAATCGTTTTGTGGAGAAGGCGCATTTGGGTATCGGTAGGACGTTCATCGGAGACCAAAATCGCATCAGAATCCTCTCCCACAAAATTGCGCCATACGCGACGCAAGAACCTGTTTACGCCTACGATATCCCTTGTATTCCAAGGCTTTGAAGCGTCCAGGGGACCCATATACATTTCGTACAGCCGAAGCGTATCACAGCCATAACGTTCGTTAACCTCGTCAGGGCTTACCGCGTTTTTTAGGCTTTTTCCCATCTTGCCGTACTCTTGGGTTACGGGCTCTCCCTTGTAGAAAAACTTCCTACCCGGCTGATCCTGAACTTCCATGGCTGGACGCCCATCTTGGTCCACCGTTTCGGTTGCTTCAACAGCGATTCCGCGCTCATCGCGATAGGCATAAGCTTGAATGTAGCCTTGATTGAACAACCGGCCGAATGGTTCGACAGTGGTCACGTACCCTAAGTCAAACAGTACTTTGTGCCAAAAGCGAGCGTACAAAAGGTGTAGCACGGCGTGTTCTACACCACCGATGTATAAATCCACGCCCAAAGGGCCCATCCAATACTTTTCTTTTTCTGGATCTGCAAACGTGGCTTCGTTTTGATTGTCAATAAATCGGAGGTAATACCAACATGAGCCCGCCCATTGAGGCATCGTGTTCAATTCGCGTTCAAAGCGCTTACCATCAATCTCCACTATGCGCCACGATTCTGGGGCTCTGCTTAGCGGCGGGCGAGGAGGTGCATTTGGGTCATCGGTAGCCGTCGGACGAAAATCCTCCATGGGCGGTAACATTACAGGAAGGTCTTTGGCATCTACAGCCCGCACGCTACCATCTTCGCCGCGCAAAATAGGGAACGGTTCACCCCAATATCGTTGGCGGCTAAATAACCAATCACGCAGCTTATAATTGACCGTCCCTTCTCCGTGCCCATTCTCTTGCAACCAAGCAATCATAGTTGCCTTGGCTTCATTTATCTCTAGGCCGTCCAGAAAGCCCGAATTAATGGCGGCGCCATCGCCGGTATACGCCTTCCCTTCAAACCCTTCGGCCGGTTGTACAGTACGGATTATAGGTAGATCGTACACCTCCGCAAAGTCCCAGTCCCTTTCGTCCCCACCAGGAACAGCCATAATGGCTCCTGTTCCATAACCAGCAAGCACATAATCTGCGATCCAAATGGGTATTTGTGTATTTGTAGCCGGATTTAACGCATACCCGCCGGTGAATACACCTGTCTTAACCTTTGACTCAGACATTCGATCAATGTCTGTCTTGCCGGCCGCTACCTTTCGATAGGCATCCACAGCGGTCCTAAATTGGGCCTGTGTGATCGAGTCTACCAATTCGTGTTCAGGAGCCAAAACCATGTAGGTGGCTCCAAAAAGGGTGTCAGGTCGAGTGGTAAACACGCGTAATTTTTCTTCTAAGCCATCGACATCAAAATCCACATGAGCGCCCTCGGACCTTCCGACCCAGTTTCGCTGCATCATTTTGACAGGCTCCGGCCAGTTAACCCCATCCAAATCGGCTTCCAAACGGTCGGCATACGACGTGATCCGAAGCATCCACTGTTTCAATGGCCTCTTAAAAACCGGATAATTTCCTCGTTCGCTTCTACCTTCGTTGGTGACTTCTTCGTTGGCGAGCACCGTGCCAAGTTGCGGGCACCAGTTTACGGGTACTTCTGCCAAAAAGGCCAACCGGTATCCTGCTAGTACTTCTTCGCGTTGGCTTGCATTGAGGTCAGCCCATCCTTCATGAGTGGTTTCTAGTCGCGGGATTAATTCCTCAATCGGGCGCGCCATGTCCTGATCGGTGTCGTACCAAGAATTAAACAGCTTCAGAAATATCCACTGGGTCCACTTGTAGTAGTCTACATCCGTTGTAGCCAGCTTTCGATCCCAATCATAGCTCAATCCAATGGCCTTGAGCTGCCGAAGCATGTTATCAATATTGTTTTCCGTCGTCACCCTAGGGTGAACCCCATGCTCAACGGCAAATTGTTCAGCCGGAAGTCCAAATGCGTCGAAACCCATGGGGTGCAACACGTTGAACCCCATCATTCGTTTGTATCGAGAAACGATATCGGTCGCGATATAACCCAATGGGTGCCCCACATGCAATCCAATTCCGCTCGGATATGGAAACATATCCAAAACGTAATACTTGGGTTTGGACGTATCTACATTTTCGGGTGTGCGAAACGTTTTATTGGATTCCCAGAACGATTGCCATTTTTGTTCAATGTTCTGGAAGGGGTAGTCTGCCATGGATTCAGGGCTCGATGACCTGGTGGGATGTCGTATCCAGGTCAAGGGTGGAAATCAAGGTCTGGCCAAAAGTTGGGCCGTATTTATTCAGGAAATATAGGGGAGAAAGGGCCCTTTCCTGAGGATTTTCAAATGGAAAAAGATTTGAAGATGCTCTAAAGAGTTGTGTTTTGACTACATCTTGCTGAGACCGTTCAGCTTTGAGTACCCTTTCCTTGAGCCGGGTCCATTCTTTTAACATGCCAGAACGTGTGGCATCGGTAGATTTCACCAAAGAGCGGTCGACCTGTTCTACAAGAGGTTTAATCTCATTAATGGCTTGGTGAAGGAAAGAACCTGCTTTTTTAAAGGCTCCCTCAATATCAACTTCCATCTGATCTACTACTACTTGTCCAAACAAACGGTCGAATTGTTCCTCGAACGAAGGAATGGTCAAGCCGTATTTGTCCAAAATTTTGTCGATTCTTTTTTCTAAGAGGGTTGCGCTAGCTCTTGGATAAATAATGGGCATTTGGAGGCCAGCCCATGAATACAATGCCTTAAATTGAGCGAAATAAGCTACTTCACCTGGGCCTGCCACATACACGGCAGTAGGCAACAGGGTATCCTGCATCAAGGGGCGTAAAACAACATTGGGACTAAGAAGGCTAGGTTGTTCTTCTAATAATGCTGAAAGTTCATCTTTTTCGAACGAACGTCCATCTCTAGTTTTGAAACCTTCAGACGTTGCATCCAAGGCCGTTCTACCGCCCTCACTGTGCAAAAACAGGTTGGTTGGTTTCGTTTGCACTTGTGCATGATAGGAGCCGGAAAGCTGAGCACTCGCTTCTTCCAATAATCGAGCGGAAGTGGCAAAATCAACCAATTCCTTGCCAAAGAGCCCACTACAAAGAGATTTCAGTGCAGCATCGTCTGGCGATATGAACAACACCCTGCCGTCTCCAAGAATCGCATTAATTACGGTCACGAAGGCTTGCAGCATCGTCCGGCCCGGAGCATAGGCCCCACGGACAAGCGACATCAGCTCATTTCTAAAGTCAGTTGCTTGAAGCGTCTCCTCGAGAGCATCTAATGTTTGGGTCATTTCTTCTTGAATAACCAGCCTACCGATCGCAGTTTTTATACCCGATTCTTTAGGCGAATATCGCAAGGAAGTGACATCGTCGCCAGCTAAAAATCCTGCGGCGGCTATCTCGTCAAAGTCGTGGTCTTCGCCTTCGAGCCAAAATATTGGAACGGCTACGATGCCAAACTCCCGTTCGTATTTATCGGCGAGTTGGATGGCTGTTATGACCTTGTACAAGGTGTACAGTGGCCCACCAAATAGGCCTAATTGCTGTCCTGTAACAATCGCGACACTAGACGGGTTTTTTAGTTTATCAAGCAATTGTTTTGAACTCGAAGAAACTCCAAATTCAATGGCCTGGGCCGCAACGGCTTCGACTAAGGCGCTTCGATCCGGATGATTCTGAGCCGCCTGTCTAGCTACTGACTTGAGCTCGTCGTCGCTTCGGAAATCTCCGGCAAAATAGGGGGCTAAGTTCTCAAAATGCTCAGTGTAATCTTTAAAGAGAGTCGAGAAAGAGGAAAACGTAGAAAACGGGATGCGCTTCAAATGGGTAACCGGTCAGTTTTTTTCGCCTTTGACCTTCGAGATATCATCTCGGAGCCTGGCTGCAAGTTCGTAGTCTTCTTCAGTAATCGCTTGCTGAAGATCGAGTTCGAGTTGCTCTAGTTGACTCTTTGGTGCCGCTAGGACCTCCTGCGTTTCAACCTCAGGCGTGACACTTTCGACAGCCGTTAAGTTTTCACTGTCGTCCGTCGGGATACCTGCCTCATCAATGACGTGTTGCGCCACATAAATAGGAGCACCCATGCGGACGGCTAGGGCAACAGCATCACTCGGACGGCAATCCAATTGGGAATCTGCACCAGCGACGCTGAACCTGATTTTGGCAAAAAAAGTACCCTCTTTCAATTCATCAATGAGAATGTCGGATACCTCCGCAGCCACTTGATTAAAAAGGTCACGGATTAGGTCGTGTGTCATTGGTCGCGGTGGCTGAATTTTTTCCAGCTCTAGTGCGATGGCTTGCGCTTCGAAGGCACCAATGATAATGGGGAGACGACGGTTACCATTAACTTCTCCTAGAACCAGAGCATATGCTCCGCCACTGGAAGGGCTGGTAGATAAACCAATAATATCGACTTGGATAAAATCCATGAATAAAAATAACCTACTAAAACTTTAAATTTCGCAACAGGAGTTCCGGGTCACAACGAGCAATCTATTGAGGTTCATGTATTTTTTTCCTCCTGGGAGGACACTAACCGAACAAAAGTCCCACAAAAAAAGAAGTACTCTTAGGTGAGGAGTACTGTGTCCAACGCCTTCAAAAAAGCCTTGTTCTCATTGGCTGTACCACTCGTCACTCTAAGATATCCTTTCAGTTCTGGGTAGCCGGCCATATTACGTACCAATGTGCCTTGATCGGCGAGATCATGAAGAAATTTTCCCGGCTCTCTGTCGGCTTTGAACAAAATAAAATTCGTTTGGGAGGGAAGAACGGTAAGATCTTTTCTAGACTGTAATTCTTTGGTTAACGAGGCCGTGTTCTCGAGCATAGTCTGAATCTGATCATCGACCATGCTAGATTGATCGAGGAGACGTAGTGCTACGTGTTCAGAAAGACGGTCAATCATAAAGGGCAACCGAGACTTCATGATTTCCGTAATCAACGCCGGCTGGGCAATCATATAGCCCAGTCGTAGACCAGCCAAACCAAACGCTTTAGACATGGTCCGCAGCACAATGACGTTTGGGTGTTGATCAATCAAACTTAACGCGGATTTGGAAGAGTGGAATTCGTGATACGCCTCATCTACGACAACAAACCCTGATGCGCTCTTGACTACACGCTCAATGTCCGCAAAATCCATGGCCAATCCTGTTGGATTATTTGGCGAGGTAAGAATTACCAAAGGTGGCCGATGCTCATCAATTGCTGAAAGAAGAGCATCCACATCAAATTGAAGATCAGCTTTAGGCGAAATGCCAATTACCCTGCCGCCATACAAATTGACCATAGATTCGAACAAGGCGAACATGGGTCTCGGTAGAACCACAGGATCGCCGGGGTGAATAAAACACATTCCGAGCGTATAGGTCAGTTCATTCGATCCATTCCCAACCAATACACTTCCTGGAGGAAGACCTAACTTCGACTCAAGTGCACGAATGAGCCCGGTAGGCTGTTCTGAGGGATACCGATTGAATTCAACGTCTAAGAAAGAATCCAACAAGGCCTTCTTGAGCAGTTCAGGAACGTCAAAAGGGCTCTCGTTTTGATTCAATTTGATCGGGACAGGGCGCGCTCCGGGAACGACGTAGGCACGTTGCGACCGGACTTCTTTTCGAATGAGGGCCAATAAAAAGTCTGGGACTTCACGCGAACCATAAGCCACTAAGTCAGGAGGAGATGAATCCATTTGAAATTCCCGTTCTCAAAGAGGACATAAAGAGTATCAGTGCGAGTCCCCTTCACCGACATAGGCCTCATCGTGTTCCCCATCATTTGCGGAAACATCAGGAAGACCACGGAAATCGTAGCCTGGAAGACACTCATCTTGGATAAAACGAACTACCTCGTGCATGGAGGAAAGGAATTTTCCAAAATCCTCTTTGTACAGAAATATTTTATGTTTTTCATAACGATGTTCATCAACCCGTTTACTTTCGGTGATCGTTAAGAAATAATCTTCGCCGGATCGGGTAGTTTTTACGTCAAAAAAATAGGTACGTTTTCCTGCCGGAACACGTTTCGAATAGACTTCATCCCGGTATTGTCCTGAGCGGGATCGGTGATCAGGATCGCCGTTGTATCCATCGTAATTAGCATCCCGTTCATAATTGCGAGGTGGGCCACCATCTCGATTTTGGTCTTCGTTCCTCAGGTCCTCATTCATCGAGTCCTCATTCTTGTCATTCGCATGTTCTGCAGTCTGCCCCCGTGACCAGATATTTTCATGGGTGCCGCGCGAAATGCGATTGGTTGTGTTTTGAGCGTATTGCTTAATAATATGCAAAGCGCCTGAGGAAAACACAATCGTCTCAGTTCGTCAGTCTGCAATTAGGGCCAAAACGAGTCGTTCTAAATCTGATCGGACTCGTCTTCCCACCTCAAGCACCTCCTGATGATTAAGCTCATCGTTACTTAATCCGGCCGCAAAGTTGGTAATGGTAGATAGTCCAAGTACTTTCATGGAGCAACTACGAGCTTGGATGACTTCTGGAACAGTGCTCATACCGACCGCATCAGCTCCGATCAGCTTAAAGGCTCGAATTTCCGCCTTTGTCTCATAACTGGGTCCCAAAGTCCACAAATAAGTTCCGGTTGAAGTGGGGATACCCAAATTGGTAGCCAGGTTTTGGGCCTTTGTCGTCCATTCGGAGTCATAAAATTTCACATGGCAAGCCTGGCGGGACGTTGGAAATGGCGAGGGGGCTGAACCAATGAGGGGATTTAAATTCGTCCAGTTTATATGATCCGTAATCCACATCAACGTGCCGGGCTTAAAGCTAGGGTTGATGCCACCGGCCGCATTGGTGACGACAAGATTCTTGACGCCAAGTCCTGCTAGAAGCCGGACGGGAAACGTAGAATTAAAAACGGAATGGCCTTCGTATACATGTAATCGTCCCTGAACGAAAACTAATGAGACGCCATCAATCGTACCAAAGACAAGTTTACCCACGTGGCCTTCTACCGTAGAAGCCGGATAGCCTGGAATCTGAGAGGTTTCGATGACAACAGGATCGCGGACGAGGTCGGCGAGCGCCGACAGACCAGACCCCAGAATGAGGCCAAATCGCGGCGTGATATCCGTGAACTGACGTATATGCGCCAGCGCAAGACGCAGATCAGACATTCGATTCGTCCGCCTTTTGCAATTTGAATACTACCATGGTCATATCGTCAGCCCGTCCCATGCCTTCAATAAAGTGGTGTACATCTTCAGTCAACAACCGAAGAATGGCAGACGCGGACCGGTTACCATACTGAGATACCTTCTGCAATAACCGATCATCGCCATACAAATCTCGCTTTCTATTCATGGCTTCAGAAAAACCGTCTGTATAAAACACCATCGAATCGCCTTCATTAAGGAGAACCTTCATCTGCTCTATTGTAGTGTCAAAACGTTCTCCATCCACGAAACCAATGGCCATTCCTTTAGGCTGAAGTGCTTTCGCCGTCGACGAGGCAGATTCATAAAGGATCGCGGGATTATGACCCGCACGAGAAAAAGTAAAAGAATTGTCCTGTGGGTCGAACTCACCGTAAATAACTGAGATGAAGGTTCCAGCCGGGGCATTCATACAAAAAAGGTGATTTAGATTACGCATCACTTCTGCAGCAGCAAGCCCCTGACGGCTCAACGTTTGAGTGATTCCTTTGACCAACGTCATGAAAAAAGCTGCTTCGATGCCTTTTCCACTCACGTCGCCTAGGATGAACGCCATCCGTCCCCCATCGAGCTCAATAAAATCAAAGTAGTCTCCTCCAACTTCCGTCGCAGGCAGACACATTCCCGATATATCTAGACCAGCAATCGAAGGCATTTTTCGAGGCAAAAAGAACGTCTGAACTTGTTGGGCAATTTCTAATTCGCGTTTCACACGCTCTTGACCTGCCATTTCTGTGACATAACCTGGCACGTAGGAATCAGCATCTTGCCCAGTTCTGCTGCTCAATACGCCCATTACACCTAGGATGAGAACCGAGGCTACGAAAAGAATCGCTAACATCAAGTCAATCCAGCTTGTCGAACCGGCGATTAAATATCCTTCGCTGAGTTGCCAGATCATCTTTGACAAGAACAAGGCCACCAAGACGGTCAAAATATCGAATCGAATATAGGCCAAGGCCAATACGAGAGCGAAAAAGCCTGCCACGATTAGACTTAAGTTACCGGTCACCATCGAAAAAGGTGTAATATTTAGTACCGAGCCGGTAAGGACAACCAACAAGACGGTCAAAAAGGGTTTCCGCGACCATTTCAGGGAAACTGCCGACACTCCAACAAGCCATAACAAAACGTAGAAGTAAGAAGACGAAAGGGTAGAAAAAAGTACTCCGACAAAAGGGCGAATAGATGAATCACCTAGTAAGAGTTCATTTAAATCCAAGCTCAACTGGGGAAGCAAGCTTAAGGAAAAAGCGCTCATTCCGAGCAGAATACCAGCAATCGATCCACCTCGCACGAAGCTGGCGCCTAATGGACGGTTTACCACGTCCCCATGTCGAAGTAGGGTTAGGGTTCGAAGTTTTCCGCTGTCATGCTCCCTAACCACCGAGTCCGTAACTCCGGCAACCATAAAAGCAAAAACGGCTACTCCACCGGCAGCAAAGGAAAACACCAAAAGGTAGATTAGAATGCCTCCCCAGAGCGGTACCGTTTTTATGAAGTCGGCGACACTCGAAGAAAACAAAACTGCGACTACTCCCGTTGCCAAACCGAGCATCATAGCATCGATCATGGCACTTTTCATATCCAGCAGCCGCGAGATCATGCGTCGAAAGAAGGCCACAACAAATACGAACGCAAACAATACAAGCAGGCCACCTCCTATGATGTTTACAACCTGAGAAACATTAGACTTGGAGGCTATTTCTGAGGCATACGAAATTTCCAAACCCGCAAGTGAGCCGGAAGCAGGGATTTTGGCTACTAGCGTAATGTTCTGTCCAGCAATGGGTTGTGCGGATACCAACTGGGCTAAGGCAAAGGGTATCCCAGAATTGTTTTGGACCAGAATCGATGTTAATTTCCAATCTAGACCCACGTAAGCAGTTTTGGCGAGATGGAAATTTACCAATTGGTGGACCTGGGCAGAATCCAACACAACCGGGCGTGAGGCCAACAAGTCCATCAACATGGAATCCGATGGGCTCCGTCTTGCCAAATCAACGTTTATCCGGAGTGATTTGACAAACACAGAATCCGCTAGGCCTACCAGTATTTTATGGGTCTCCGCTCCATCCGATGAGTCTGGCTTTAGGATTGTCGAAAGGGCCGCTCGATTAACTTTTTCCAGCGTCGATCCAAAACGTCGTCCCTGGGCGGCAAGGGACAATGAGCTATCGATAAAGCGGATGATTTTTCCATTTTGAGCTAACTCAACCTGGTAGATCTGCTTTAAATCTTCAATAATTTTCCCCGAATCGGGGTCGCGAGGAATGTCAAAATCAACTTTCCAGAAAAATGCAGCTACTTGATTTCGATTTTCTGACTCGAGAAACTCAACCGCTACTGGACGTCCAATTGCTTCTTGAAGGTCCAAAAGAAGTTCGGTGTTGCGTCGAAGTGACGCGTCGATTTCAAGTCCATCTAGAATCAATCCCTGGCTTTCCAGAAATTCAGAGGCAAGATTGACCGCCTCCGATTCAGAAATCTCAAAAACAGCAGAGGAATCGGGGTGTTCTGCTGGGAGGAAAAGTCCAAATAAAACCACTCCGACTAAGCCCATTAGAGCTAAGAACAAATCAATCCCGCTCAGACTGTAGTCAGAATGTATAGTGTGGGTCGTGTGGTTCATGAAGGCGGAAAGACAAAGACCGCATCAAGCAATTCCGATGCAAACGTTTTCTATACGAATAAATGATAATATGATCCCATTCTAGATGGTATTGGCAATATTTTTCATTTTTCTTGAGACCGAATCACATCCATAATTTGCCCAGAGTTAAAGCCTCTTCGCATCAAATGTTGGGTAATCTTATGATTTTTAGCCCGCAGGTCAGTCTCTTTCCGGTACTTACGTTGCGCCAATTCCAGCTGGACCGAAAGCTGCTTGGCCTGTTCCTCTTCCGGATAAGCCTGCTTCACGGCGGCTTCTGCCAATTCAGGAGCAACTCCTTTGTGAATGAGCTCCTGCTTGATTCGCATAAATCCAAATCCTTTGTTCCTGACTCTGGATTCTGAGAATAAGCGGGCAAACTCTGTATCGTTGATTAGTCCAAGTTCGTCTAGCCTCGTGCAAACGCGTTCGGCCACGGACTCAGGGACACCTAGCTGAGTCAATCGAGTGTCGATTTCTTTTTTTGTGCGCGGCCTATTAGTGATGAAGTCTAAGCAGCGCTTCATCGCCTTAAAATACACGTCTTCATCGATGAGCTCCTTAGCAGCTTCTTCGGTAAGCATCATCCCTTTTTTGATACCCGTCTGCATAACAATATCTACATGCAAACCAAAGGCATATTCTTCATCCAAAAAAACTGAACACCTGTTGGTGTCCTGCTTTTGAAAAGAGATGTTTGTTATCGTACCTCCGTTTGGCGGAATCGTTGGGAGTTCGATGGGTTTAATTCGAATCACTGGATCAATTATTTAGGAACGTTGACACGTATGGAGTCAATGGAAATACCACCAACAAAACCAACAGCGCCGTTTAAATTTGAAATGGGCTCACGACCAATAGGGTCAAGACGGCTGGAAGAATGCTGCGCATAGATTTCATTGCTGCGCGATAGGGCCACCCGTAAGGTATGAATTGGAAAGGGATCGGATTCTAAGCCCACGGGAACAGCGTAAACTCCACGCCAAGTTCTTTTGCCAGAGTCACCACGAACCGTGGAGTTTTCGGGGAAGCTGTCGGAGGGTAAGAGGAAAAAATCAACAATTGTCGACGAAAAAGGGGTAATTGGTTGGAGTCTCGTCTCTACCCAATTGTCACGTTCACTGGCCGAATTGTCAAGCCAATCGATAGATACCCCGACGGGATAAATAAATCCAGTTCGGGTATTTAGGCTGATGTTTAAAGAATCCAACCCAAGATCTAAGGAGTCCAGTAGAACGGCTGCAACAGGAATAGCGCTGACTTCAAGTCTAACATCCTCAATTGAAATACGAGGGGGCGTAAGTCCGACCGCGCGAGCCACTTCCGATTCGACCCGTACTTCGAGTGCAAAAGAAACACCTGGGGAAACAAGAACCGATTGTTCTCCAACAACCTCATAGACACCAGGTTTGGAAGGCGACGGATGATATTGGTACTCAATGTTATTCAGCGTCAATAGAACCTCGGCGTTTTCAACGCCCACTTGAGGAAGGAACCGGCTGGCAGACAACTTCGCAGCCCGGGAAATACTGATTTGAGGGAGCGGTTTTCCAACATCCAAATAGGCTTCGATGACCAACGTTCCAGGATCGCCTGGAAATACGCTATCGCATCCTCCGCCACCGAAGAACGCGTAACACAAGCACAATGTTATGAAATAGTGACGTTTCAAATGCTCATTTTCAGGTCAAATAATGGTAATAGCGGCAGTCCGAGTCGATCGTTTGGCTTGAAGATCTGTGTTGAAGGGTCAAACGTTCGACCAACAACATTTCGACGATTTAATATATTGTACAGATTAATCCCCGCAGACCAGTTTGCTTGAGCCAGCCTAAATTTATAGTTAACATTGACATCAAATCGGAAATAGACTGGTAGGCGCCCGTTATTGATTTCAGGATTATGGAAAAACCATGTCGGATCTCCCGAAATGGGATCGGTGAGTTGGTATCGCGAAACCGGAACAGTAATAGGATATCCAGATCTCCAAATAACTGAAAATCCCGCGGTCCAACGGCTTTTTTCCCTAATGGCAACTAGCACAAATGAGCGGGGAATTTCGAATCGAGTAGGTTTAAAAGTTACCTCACCGAGCCCCGTTGCTCGACTTTCGGCCTGTAAGCCGGAGTACGAGGTCATCAACTTCCAGGATCTCCAATTCATATCAATTCCCACTTCCACACCATAAGATCGCTCGTTTCCTGAAGTGTGTTGCCCCAGCAAGGTAGAAATTTCGATTCCTGGTCCAAGTAACCCATCTTTGGATTGAAATTCGTTTTTTGGCAATAAAATCCCTCTACTTTCGCGCAGAAAAATATCGGTACGAAGTGTCACGTTTTTAATGGCACTCGATTCAACACCCAGTGTAATTTGACCCGATCGCGAAGGCCGGGTTTTTGCATCTGTAGGAATCCAGCGACTCGAAACAAGATCGTATAAAAGCGAATGTCGATCCCGAATTCGCTGGATATATTGGATTTGGGTCGAAGCCGAAGCTCGAATAATTAGGCGTTTAGGGTCAGGAGCATATTGAGCAGTGAGTCTAGGAGAGGCCCTAAAGTGACCTCCTTTTCCAAAATAACTCAGCCGAATACCAGGCATCAGCGTCCAGGAAGTAGCCGGCCGCCAATAATCTTGGAGATAGACCGCCAATTCGACGGTTTTGGAATAGCTTGATTCCAATAACGGCTCGATCAAATTTGGCGAATAGGCAACAACGGCATCGATGGACGAGCCGAAATGGTGCTGAGTAACTGAAATTCCAGTACGAATTTGATGATCGATTGAAGGGTAATAATCCAGGTCGATTTGGGCACCGAGATCCTCCAAATCAACCGTATAATCGGAACGCACAAAAGCAGATTGAGTCGGGCGAATGAACGTCTCTTCCTTAGCCGAATAGGTTGATCGGAAACCCGTCGCTGTAAGGAAAAGTCGGTTCGAGATGAGTCGCTGATACCTTGAACTAAAAATTCGGTTACCCCAGTTTTGATCAATTTCAAAAAATAAATCTGCTGGTCTAAGCCATGATGAAAAGTCCAATGAAAGGTCAAATGGCAGTCGCAAATCCAAGTCATCACCGCCGGAATAGTAAGAGACCGTAAAGTTGGACCGGGCGTCTGGCCGGTGAGATAGTTTTGCGCTCCAATCATAGAAATAATATCCCGTACGGAGCGTGTCGCGTTGGCCGGAATCATCTACCACCGGATGATTCCGGCCTATTAATTTGTCCAAATAGGATCTTCTCCCAGAAAGCATGAATGAGCTATTTGAGCTAATGGGGCTTTCAATCAAAAAATTTGCATTGAGTGCGGAAAGACCAACAATGGCCCTGGGCTGCGTTCGTGCGCCATCGCGAAGTTCGGCATCTAGAACAGCAGACAATCGCCCCCCGTATTCGGCAGGAAAGGCCCCTTTATAGAACAAAATGTTTTTGAACGTATCCGTTTGAAATGTTGAAACCAGGCTGAATGCGTGCCATGGGTGATAAATTGGTACTCCATCTATCAAATACAAGTTTTGATCTGGCCCGCTTCCGCGCACCAACAAGCCACCTGTGACTTCGCCGGCCCTTTCGATTCCCGGCATCCATCTCAGCGCTTCTATGACATCGTTTCCACCAATAGAGCCAGGAAGAATCGAAAGTTGTCTAGGAGAAAGGGAGATCAAACCGGGTGTTGCATTCAGGTCGCTTCTAAGAACCGCTTCCCGTTCAATAGTGACTCCGTCTAAGAATTCGGTCCCTGGATGAAGAGAAAGGAAAACGGCGTTTGGACTCACGACAAGGGTCGTGTCCAAGCGGTCATAACCGATGTACGATATCACGATTTCTGTTGATCGGCCCGGTAATCCAGGAAACGCAAAAAAACCAGCATCGTTTGTTGTTGTACCAGCGCCAATTCCGGGTAACAGAACGTGGGCCCCAATCAAGGTTTCTCCCGTCAATTTGTCTGATACAAAGCCATTAAGCACCAATTTAGCAGGATTGGATGCTCCTGTGTCTGTCGAAAGTGGAATCAGAACAAATTGGCTTCCGCCAACTTCTCGAGCTTGAAAAGGGAGCCCGAGCACGATACAAATGAGTGCATTTTTAGGTGAGGCTCCTTCGTATTTGCACGACGTAACGTAGGGGGCTACTAATTCCGGGCTGAAAACGACATCCGCACCCGCAATTTCTCGAAATTCAACAAGCGCTTCGGCCAAAGGGGTTTTAGAAAAATCTAAACGAAACTCTTGGGCCTTCGCTTTGCACACAAAGAGAAGGGCCGCAATGTGAACGACCAAAAAAAAACGAGAAAGCCGAAATTGGGACACGAATCAAACCAAGACGTGAAGTGGTCGATTGAGTCGCTTATAGTCGTGCGGTTTAGCTGCGTTCCTTTTTTTGCTTGTGAGATCCAGAAAATAGCAAGGTGCAGGAGCCAAATGAAGCAGCGGGAGAATCAGAGAAGCTACTTGCTTAAGGAATAAACGCCAGATTTGGAATCAATTTGGACAGTCGCACCAAGCGCCGCCGCTACAATGTCTAATATCTCTTTAATACCGCGGTCTTGCTCAAACGTCCCCGTAAGAAGAGTCTCATTCAAATTGTGAGACATTTCGATGGTAACGTCGAATTGTTTGGCCAGTTTTTCTTTCACTTCTTTCATAGGAGTGTCCCTGAACACGATCAGTTCACTCCAAGCCAGTGCATCCAACAGATTTACGCTAGATACTGAGATATCCGTTAACGTAAGTATTCCTTGTTTTCCAGGCGTCAATATGATGTCATTCGACGGGTCATTGTCATCCAACGACAACGAAACACGACCTGAAACGAGCGTTACGATGGTTTGCTGTGCAGAGTTAGTGCCATTGTCAACCGTTTGAACACCGAATTCGGTGCCAAGCACCGTTGTCGTACCAGACGGCGTATGAACAATAAATGCAGTAGGAGAGGGGACTACATCAAAATATGCAGCTCCGGTCAAGGTCACAGCACGGTTGAACTCTCCATCCCAAGAAATAGTCGAAGAGGGCGCAAGTCTAAGCGTACTTCCATCATTCAAGGTTACTGTTCGTAATTCGTTAGTAACGGTTGCAATCTGAGTGGGCCTGGTTTGATTGTCCTTCGAAAGCTGCAATATGCTTAAGGAAATTAAGGTCACAACCGCGGCTGTCGAAATCGCATAACGTACAAGGCGCATGCCTCGACTCCGAAGTGGCATCGCATCCCTATTATGCAAACGAAGTTTAGGGTTTGGTTTTGGTTCGTCATTCCCTTCTTTGGAATCAAAACTTAGACTCCAAGACCGTTCAAACTCTTTTGCATCGTCAGCAATCCGAGCTACAATTATTCCAATAGACGGGTGATTTTGGAGGGAAGTTTGAAACTGGCTTTCCGAACGACGCGCCAAATCTACTTCGGCTTCAGTCAAGTCGGATCCATCAATCATGTCCCGAAGGGCAAATAACACCAAAGCCTGTTCGGCTGGAAACTCAGCTCGAATGTTGGCCCCGATATGTCTGGAAACCTTAATCCAATTCCGAACGGCCCGATTCAACTGTTCATCATTTTGCATGGCTTCTCTAATCGATACCAAATCGGCATCAGAGAAGTGTTCCATTTCAATGATATGGTCGAAGGACAGATTCACAATGATCTAAACTAGAAATTAAGTGCAAGCTTGAATACTCGAAAACGAGCATTCAAAGGGACGTTAGACTCCGAATACTAAGCCGCAATGCCGACTTCAAAAGTAACAATTGATTTATCTATTAAAACTAGCGGGCAACGCGATCCAGACTAAGAACATCATCAAGGCATCTTTCATCCGATCAAAAGCTCTTTTAACCTGCATTTTGATGGCCGCCTCTGTGGATCCAACCATGTCGGCAATTTCCTCGTACTTGTAACCGTATTCCCTCAATTCAATGATTTCGCGCGCCTTTGGTGACAAAGAGTTAAGCGCTTGCTCGACATCCAAAATATCTTCCGGTCGCGAATCATTTGATACTACTTCGGGAGGGTCATGAGCGTCGTAAAGCGCTTCTTTTGCCGTGTACCGACCTCGATAAAAATCCTGTAATTCATACAGGGCTCCTTTCATGGCAAACGCCTTTAAACGGGAGTTGTCTTTGAGGTCTACGAGGCCTCGGTGCACCCTCAGTAAGGTGTTTTGGACTAAATCGTCGACGTCAATGCGTCGCCCAATTCGAGAAATAAAAAATGAACGTAGAACTGGTTCAATTTTGATCAGAATGGCAGACAAGGCGGCTTCATCGCCCGCCTTAGCACGTTCAACCAATTCTGTAATGACTTGCATAATCTTTCCAGCGACGTCAATAAGTGGGTATTGAATCAGAAAATGCCAAAGCTATCATTCCGGTAAGCATGGCCCATTTTAAACTAGAACTTTGGTATTTTGCAGAATCAGGGATATTCCCCGCTCTAGACATTGGAAGCAATAACAACAAATCCGTTACGGAGATAACGATTAGATAGAGGCCTCCAAAATTGGCAGTCAAATAGGGCAAAACAGAAGCTAATACAACCAACATAGAAATTCCCTGTACCATTTGTACGCACGGCGTTGCCCCAAAGAGTACAGGCATCGTTCGAGCTCCTATCACGCGATCTCCTTCGAGGTCTTCCACATCTTTAACAATCTCTCGACTAAGTGTGGTAAGAAACGCAAACCCAGCTGCGATCCAGACGGTTGAAGTTAGTTCAAATGGCAGAGCCCCAAACAGGATTGTCAACGCTACGACAACTCCAATAGAAAGGTTGCCAATCAGAGGCAATTTTGAAAGCCACAGATTGTACAAACATATCAAAAGGAGTGTGGCTACAAAGATCAATTGGTGGGCTATCGTAAGGCCAAACGAACCAATAATGGCTCCCAAAAGAAATAGGGCAAAGAGTCCCCAGCCTACGGATATAGAAATTGCTCCAGAAACTAAAGGCCGGCGAGGTCGATTTATTTTATCCGCCTCGACGTCCAATAGGTCGTTCATCATATAGCCGGCTGCACCCAACAAGGCAGATACCAAAGACGCCTTTAGTAGGATAGGAGACAGTAGGTTTATGGACGGTCCCTGTACCAAGAAGGCTCCCAAATAAACCCCAGCGGCCATCATAACCACATTTCCGATCCGTATCAGTTTGAGGAACGAGAACGTTACCGTTCCACTGGACTTAATCAATGAAAAGGTTGTTTTCATGGCTACAACACAAATTGTCCCGTTTGATACGAGCCAAGAACCTTGACAAATGCTGCAATTTCCTTTAGGTGATGAAGTGCGTTTCGCACAGTTTCATCCTCTTGATGTCCCTGAAGGTCTAGATAAAAGATGTATTTTCCGGGGCTTCCAATCAAAGGTCGGCTTTCAATTTTATATAGGTCGATATCCCTCAGTGCAAAAACTGCCAAACTTTTAAAAAGACCACCTGGCAAGTTTTCCTTTTGTGCATAGAGCACAGATGTTTTTATGGCGCCGCTTGTTGGTTTGATTTCCAAAGTCGTAGATGGCGTGTCGGCCACTTTCGAAAGGGCCAAAAACCGGGTAAAATTTTCGTGGTTACTCTCGATATCAGAGGCCAGAATAGAGAGGCCATATTCGCTCGCTGCAGCCCTGCTCGCAATGGCAGCATGGGCCAAGTTGCCTTCTTTGGAAACCAGTTTGGCGGCACCCGCTGTGTCATAAGACGGCACAACATCTATATGTGGTAAATGTTGCTTGATGAAATGTTGGCATTGGCCCAGCGCCTGTGGGTGAGAGAAAACGTGGGATATACCCTCCAGTGTACTGCCTTGGGGGGCCAGCAACTGATGCTTGATGCGAAGTTGAACTTCAGCCACAATGCTCAAATCATGCTCGCGCAACAAGTCATAATTTTGATGAACACTGCCAAAGAGCGAGTTTTCAATGGGCAGGACGGCTCGATCGGCAGCTCCCGATTCAACCGCTTCGAAAGCAGCTTCAAAACTAGGATAGGGTCGAATTAACGCGCTGGGGTACAACGCGCTGGCAGCTTCTTCACTATAAGCTCCGGTCTCACCTTGAAAGGCGATATTTAATTTTGGCACGCTCATGGATCTATAGAAGTCAAATTATTCAGTTGTCAAAATGTAGGGACACGGGACCAATTTACATTCGGTCTGGAGCAGAAATGCCCAAGACACCCAAGCCATTCTTGAGTACTTGAGCCGTGGCCGTGGCCAACAACATGCGGGCCCGCGCCAAGTTTTCTGCTTCGCCGATAATGCGGCAATTCCCGTAAAATTGGGTAAAGGCCACGGCCACTTCGCGAAGAAAATTAGCCAAGCGGTGGGGCTCACTCAATTCGGCTGCCCTCGAAATTTGCATAGGCAGACCCATCAACGTTTTTATTAATACGATTTCGGTATCATGCGTCAATAGAGACAATTCAACTTCGCCGTCGATCGACATTCCAATTTCGTCCGCTTTTCTGAGGATTGATTGTATCCTAGCATGTGCATATTGAAGGTAAAAAACGGGATTGGTGTCGGATGCTTCTTTCGCCAAATCAAGGTCGAACTCGAGGTGTGTGTTTGGAGAACGCATCAAGAAAAAGAATCGAGTAACGTCTTCGCCTACTTCATCCATCAACTCGTCTAGCGTCACGTACGTGGCTTTTCGCGTGCTCATTTTGACCGGCTGACCACTTCGAACCAATGTTACGAACTGATAAATAACGACTTCAATGCGGTCCGCGTCGTAACCAAGAGCTCTAACCCCTTCCACAACGTCTGGAAATGTGGCAATATGATCGGCACCGAATACGTCGACTACCCGATCAAACCCCCTTTCTAACTTTTCAATGTGGTACCCAATGTCAGGTAGTCGGTAGGTAGGTTCTCCCGTACTCTTGACTAAAACGGTATCTTGCTCTTTGCCAAATGCCGTTGTTCTAAGCCAAACGGCTCCATCTTTGTCGTAGGCAAGATCTTTTTTCCGGAATCGCTCGATTATCTCCCAAATTTGGCCAGATTCGTACAGGCTCCGTTCGTTGAAAAAGGAGTCCATGTGGATGCCCATGCGTTTTAACGTGGCTCCGATTTCGGCAAAAATTTTATGCTCGGCTGCCTGTTTGAACCGATCCGTATCCTCAATTTTAATCTCTTCAGAAGAGGAAATGAGTTCTCTGGCAATATCGGCGATGTAAGCGCCTAGATATCCATCTTCAGGGAAGGGTTCTGGTACTTCCACCTTGTCATCCCCTTCACCAATCATTTTGGTTGCGATTAAGGGATTCAGTTCCGCCATATAACGAGCCCTAACTGACTCACCGAGTACTCTCATCTGACGCCCAGCATCATTAAAATAGTACTCCCGTTCGACCTCGTAGCCCGTCCACTGAAGTAACCGGGCAATCGTGTCCCCGAGAACTGCATTTCGACCATGCCCTACCGTTAGCGGTCCGGTAGGATTCGCACTAACAAATTCAACCAAGGCCCTTTTTCCAGTCCCAACATACGTATGTCCGAACGAAGGGCCTGCAGATAAAATATCCGCTAGTGCATCAAACAAATAAACATTTGAAATTCGAAAATTCAGGAAACCAGGCCCTGCGATTTCAACTGCCGAAATTTTATTGACGTCGAGCGGTAAAGCTTCTAAGCCTGCCTTTATTGCTTCTGCAATTTGTTTTGGTGCCCGTTTGTAGTGCCGAGCCAATTGCATGGCGGCATTACAGGCCAAGTCGCCATGTTCTGGATTTCCTGGCTGCTGAAATTCCAACACAAAATCGGAGGGCGTGCCCCCCATACTTTCAAGGACGAGAAGAATATTAGCGTGTAAATAGGATTGCATTTTGGAGGTATTGGCCCGACAAAAACGAATATCACACAATCTACCACTTTTTGGCGTCCAGGATTCCAATTGAATGGGGCAGAGAGTGGATCTCACTAAGGTTTCGCAAGCGTACCTTTATGAAAACCAATCGGCTAAACGTCCGTAGTATTATCAACTTCGAATCTCAGCACGGGATTGGGATGATGAGATGGGAAGTTTTGAAAAAAATTATGATGTCAGAAATGTTGGAAAACAAAATTGAGTTTCAGAGTGGGGTTTCAAGATTGGATTTGTTTCTAAGCCACAAAAAATGGTCAATGCGGGGCCTGATCACTGTTTTGACCTTCGTTTCCCTAGCCTTGGGACTGGCACTGGAGGCAACAGCTCAACAATCGTATGCGTTTACTATTGCTCGCGTAAAATACGACGGTGGGGGAGATTGGTATGGCGATCCTGAATCGTTGCCCGAACTCTTGTCTTTTGTCAGACGCGAAACGTTGGTTGATGTGGCACCTCGAGAAGAGGTTGTGGAGCTTTCGAACGATAATTTGTACTCTTACCCATATGTCTATTTGACGGGTCATGGAAACGTCAGGTGGACAAGTACCCAAGCGCTACGGCTCAGAAGGTATCTTGAGCGAGGCGGTTTTTTACACATTGATGATAATTATGGCCTAGACGTTCATATTCGACGAGAGCTGAAAAAAGTTTTTCCAGAATTAGAGTTAGTTGAATTGCCTTTTGATCATGCCATTTATCATTCCGCATTTCAGTTTCCAAACGGTTTGCCCAAAGTACATGAGCACGATGGAAAACCGCCGCAAGGTTTTGCGCTAATGGATGAAAACGATCGTGTCATGGTGTTTTATACGTACGAATCTGATCTTGGAGATGGGTGGGAGCCGCAATCTGTACACGAAAAACCAGCCAGTCTCCGCGAGGCCTCTCTTCAAATGGGAACGAATATTTTGGTCTATGCGATGACGCATTAAGTCGTCTGACGTACTTTCTTTTTTTCGCCGTATTACTCATTCTTTTTTCGACTTTTTATGTCTCATCTCAAGCAGGCTGACCCCGCCATTTATAGTGCGCTAGAAAAAGAAGTGTCGCGTCAAAATGAAGGTTTGGAACTGATCGCTTCTGAAAATTTTGTATCCAGGCCCGTAATGCAGGCCATGGGCTCGCCGTTGACCAATAAATATGCAGAGGGTCTTCCTGGAAAGAGGTACTACGGTGGCTGTCAGTTTGTAGATATAGCCGAGGATATTGCAAGAGACCGCGCTAAACAGGTATTCAATTGCGAATGGGTTAACGTTCAACCCCATTCAGGAGCTTCTGCAAATGCTGCGGTTTATTTGACTCTGATGAAGCCAGGAGACGTTTTTTTGGGTTTAAACTTGGCCCATGGAGGTCATTTGACCCACGGAAGTCCAGTCAACTTTTCTGGTATTCTCTATAAGGCGGAATACTACGGGGTAGAGCCGGATGGACCTGATGCCGGCCGAATCGACATGAATAAAGTCAGAGACCAGGCTTTAAAGGTTCGACCCCGTATGATTTCTATCGGTGCCTCCGCCTACAGCAGAGATTTTGATTACGCGGCCTTTCGTTCTGTAGCTGATGAGATTGGTGCTTTCTTGTGGATGGATATGGCACACACCGCTGGGCTGATTGCGGCAAAAATAATGAAGGATCCATTACCTCATTGCCATATCGTTTCTACTACGACGCATAAAACGCTGCGTGGTCCGAGAGGTGGGATGTTATTGATAGGGAAGGATGGTGCGAACACCATGGGCAAAGTTGCTCCAAAGTCAGGCCGGACCAAAAATTGGAGCGAATTATTCGACTCTTCCGTTTTTCCGGGGATGCAAGGAGGACCGCTAATGCATGTGATTGCAGCAAAAGCAGTCGCTTTTGGTGAAGCCCTTGAACCGGAGTTTATTACCTATGCAAAGCAGGTTATTTCCAATTCCAAAGCAATGGCCAATGCCTTTGTTGAGCGAGGATATGACGTGGTATCAGGTGGTACCGACAATCATTTGTCCTTGATTGACCTCAGAAATAAAGGCATCACCGGAAAAGATGCAGAAATCGTATTGGGTACTGCAGATATCACGGTCAATAAAAACATGGTTCCCTACGACACTGAAAGCCCGTTCGTAACCAGTGGAATTAGAATCGGCTCGCCTGCAATGACAACGCGTGGCATGGGAGAAGACGATTTTCGAACTATTGTGCACCTGATTGATCGAGTTTTAACGAACGCGCACAATGATTCTGTGATTTCTGATGTCAGAGGGGCAATTCATGAACTTACCGACCGTTTCCCTCTATATGATTTTGTAACGGCGTAAATATCAGATGTCTGATTTGTCCTCCACAACATATAACGGCTTGGTTGACTTAGGTCGACGCCTTTACGATTTGGCTTTAGTCAGAAGCGATCAGGAAGACATTACTGATCCTCGTGGACAACCCATAGGTTGGCTCTTGGATACTCGAATTCCGATGCTTAGTGGGCATTTGATGCCAGAAGTAGGACACGTTTTGGGCGAACGACTTAGGGCTAAAAATGTGGATCAATTGGTCGGATTTGGATTTGGGTCATATGCACTGGTCGCATCCGTGGTAGCTACTTCGATATCGCCACCGTTTATGGGAGGCTTCATTCGAGACGAACGTAAACAACATGGACGACGACGACTTGTAGAAGGGCCTATTCTGCGAGATCGCCCTGTCGTGTTGATAGATGACATACTGAATAGCGGAAGATCGGCCCTGAAAGCGGTTGCTCTGCTGCAACAGGATGGTTTTCAAGTTGTCGGAATGATGTGTCTGTTCAATTTTGCTTGGAGTGGAGGACGTGCTCGGCTCGAAGATCACGGATTATGGGTAGACTCTCTTCTTGATTTAAATTTAAGAGAAGGCGAATGATAGGATCACAACTTCAAGTTTCTCGTTAAGGCGTCCATGATTTCATTTCTGCGAAATAAACGACAAGCCAAGCTTAATCAGATCGACACCATACATGGCGGCGATCTAGCTGCCACCACGGAAGCCGAAATGGGCTTCCTTGACCATTTGGAAGAGTTCAGATGGACCCTATTTAAAGGTTTTGGCTCGGTCATTTTTTTCACAGTGATAGCGGCCTTTTTCAAGGAATGGGTCATCCAAAACATCCTGTTAGGCCCCAAAAAGCCTGATTTTATTAGTTATCGGATTTTTGGCATTGAAACCACCGAGTTTGCCCTTCAAAACAGAACGGTTACCGGACAGTTTTTCGCGGATTGGGGTACAGTATTGGCCGTTGGAGCCATAATTGGAACACCAGCTTTTATCTACTACCTCTGGAAGTTCATTGAGCCAGGTCTTTTCCCGAATGAAAAAAGTGGGCTTCGATTTGCGGCCTTTTTTGCATCGTTCTTTTTCTTTTTAGGACTTTGTTTCGGGTATTTTGTGCTTACTCCTTTGGCGTTACAGTTTTTTACCGCGTATTCGATATCTCCTGAAATCACCAACCAATTTGATATCACCAAATACTTCGAAATGGTGACCATGTGGTCATTCGGCGTAGGGATACTTTTTGAGCTTCCGGTCGTTATTTATTTCTTGGCCAAAATGGGCATTGTTAATCCAGGGTTGTTGCGGCGTTCACGTAAATACGCTTTAATAATTTGCCTTTTGCTTGGAGCATTTTTTACGCCCCCAGATCCTATTTCGCAGATTATTGTGGCAGCACCGCTCTTTTTGCTCTATGAAGCAGGAATTTATGTAGCTGTTTTGGTTGATCGCAAAAAGAAGAAGGAATTAGACGCTGCACTGGCCTGAA
>CALFHN010000094.1 GCA_937876355.1 uncultured Bacteroidota bacterium
CGCAAATGCTTGGTTTTCAAATGAATCTACCATTCTCCCGCCCCCAAAAAAGCCAAGACTACCTTGATATCCAGGTGATCCTGGAGCTCCGTTGGCACTAGGGTCGTTCGAATACTTCATGGCTAAGGCACCAAAATCAGCCCCAGTTAGCACGGAATCTCGAATACTTGAGATCTGTGAATATGCAGTAGCTGTATCGGCGGGGGCGGCGTTTTCAGCAACAGTCAACAAGATGTGACTGGCATCCACTGCTTCTTTACGGCGATCATACATTTCCTGAACCAAAGGTTCGAATACATTTCTTTCAAGAAGGAACGGCCGCGCCAATTGCGTCCGATATTGTCCGATTTCTGAATTCAACTCCGGCAATAGATGGTATCCTGCTTCGCGAGCTTCCAAGACTTTAACTTTAAAGTCTACATACCTGGTTAGAAAGTCTTCAAGGGCTTCTAGTGAATCATAGGGGGCGGATCCGCTGCTTGCTGACGTTCTGGAAAATTGGTAATCAAACTCTTCCAAAGTTATTTCTTGGCCATTTACCACGGCTAAAGGTAAATCAGAAACGTCCTGACTCGATACGATGGCAACGTTCGAAGACGTTGAGCATGACATCAGGCCGAGCGTGAAAAGAAAAATGAAAGGAAGGGGGAGTCGCGAAACGTTCATTGGTATGTAGCTCTGACAAAGGTCTAGGACCTAGAAATCAATTATAAGGGGCTGTTCTAGAGGCGCATCCACGCAAACCTAGATCAAATGGTTCCAAATACTTGTTATTGATAACGGATAACAATCGTATAGTTGCTGAAAATTAATCGACAAAAGGAGCAACTTTGAGGCAGAGGGCGGGTCTTATATGAAATAATGGCCAAGATCCGACTGGCTTATTATTAGGCAAGGCTTTCGCAAATTTTGGGATGAAAAGCAGTTAAAATCGTTAATGAACGAGTTTACCCTCATAGAATCGTTTCAAGCAGGAGATGAATTCGCCTTTGTAGGAATCTACAACAGGTACAAGGGCCCCGTCTATTCGTTCTGTTATAAGATGCTTCACAATTCCGATGCGGCAGAAGACGTAATGCAGGAGACGTTTCTTAGAATCTACGAGAATAGAGACAGACTGCTGAAAACCAGTGCGTTTAAATCGTGGTTATTTACCATTGCGCGAAATCAGTGCCTTAATTCTATTCGAAAAAGTGGTAAACAGGAAGGGCTGAGTGATGAGAATGCTGAATTTGTGGTGACGCTTGAAACGCCATTCTCCGAAATGGAAAAGTCCGATCAAGTCCAGTTTGTCACTAGTTTTTTAGAGTCCCTGAAGCCTGATTATAGAGAGATTTTGATTCTACGAGAATATCAAAACCTTTCTTATGAAGAGATCGCAGCCATTACACGGACCTCGATCAGCGCAGTAAAATCAAGATTGTTTAAGGCACGTAAAAAATTGGGACGCTTAATGGAATCCGTTTTGGATTCGGATGATCTGCATCGCTCAAAAACTGATGATCGACCCCTACCTGTCGAAGTCGGCATTTCCCCAAAAGGAGCTAGCTATGGAAAGGGTAGAAGGTTAAACTAATGAATACGACACCTACACCCACATCAGTAATTCCGGATTTGGTACCGTTTGAAGAGGATTTAAACCTCTATTTAGACGGGGAACTGCCATTGTCCAAACAGGCGGCGCTTTTTAATCATTTATCCCAAGATGATGAGTTGAGAGCCCAAATGGAGGCGGTCATGCTATTTCGTCGCATGAGTAGAATGGAGTTTGTCGCCTTGCCGCCATCTGCTGACGATCGGTTTTTTTCTCGATTGACGGAGCTAAAAGAAGTCAGTGACAAAGTTAACCGCGTTGAAGACCGGCAGCCTCTGTGGCGCTCGAATCGTTCTGTATCGTTTCGTTCGGCTTTGGTAGCCATTACAGCCGTCTTTATTATTGGACTTTCCTTGCCTATTTCAGGAGGAGGCCAATCCACGGCATTCCTTGATCAAGAAGAAGAGCAGGTGGCATTCGATTCTCCACATACCAGGGTTTTACAGTCGTATATCTACGTTTTTGAGCCAGGACTAACCATAGAAGCAGATCAACTAGATGGTAGGCCTACCATCGACTAGATTGACAGGCATGTGATCCGGGCTCAAACAGGCGCGTTATTGAAAGCAAAGCCACGTTTTCGGCAGTCTTTCACGTGATATGGTCTTCAAGTCGGTTTAGATGCTGTTTCGAAGTAGTATCTTGAGTGGAATTCAGTCTTCTGATCAAATCCAAAGTCCATGCGTGTTCGTTTTGCCCCAAGTCCGACTGGCTACCTTCATATTGGCGGTCTTAGGACGGCTCTGTATAATTTCCTGTTGGCGCGAAAACACGGTGGTGTTTTTGTGATTCGTATTGAAGATACTGATCAAACTCGCTTCGTCGAGGATGCGGAACAGGATATCTTGGATAGCCTTTCGTGGGCCGGAATCACGTACGACGAAGGGCCCCTAATTGGCGGGAAATTTGGTCCATATCAACAGTCTGTCAGGTCGGAACGGTATCAGGAAGTCGCTTCCCAGTTAATAAAACTTGGGAAAGCATATTTTGCTTTTGATACCTCTGAAGAAATCGACGCACTAAAACAGCGGAAGATTTCATCAAGTAACCCCAATCCCCGTTACGATTTTGCAACTCGTGCCGAAATGCAAAATTCCCTGACTCTATCGGAAGCCGACGTGAGCACTAGATTGGCTCGTGGCGATGCGCATGTAGTCCGCTTGCTTGTGCAACCTGGTGCAGAAATTTCGTTTGTAGACGCTGTTCGTGGGCACGTTTCATTTGAAAGCGATGCGGTAGACGATCAAATACTCATCAAATCAGACGGCCTGCCAACCTATCATTTGGCCAATATTGTGGATGATCACGACATGCAGATCAGCCATGTCATTAGAGGTGAAGAGTGGCTCTCTTCTACTCCAAAACATATTATTCTGTACGATGCGTTGGGCTGGACGGCGCCTCAAATGGCTCATTTGCCTTTGATTTTGAGTCCCACCGGGGGAAAATTATCCAAACGCAACGCTGATAAGAATGGAATTCCTGTTTCAGTATTCGAATACAGAAAGAAAGGTTACGAACCAGAAGCGCTGGTTAATTTTCTTGCTCTTCTTGGATGGAATCCGGGAAACGATCAAGAAATCATGTCTCTTGATGAAATGGCATCATTATTTAGTTTGGATCGAGTGGGACAAGCAGGTGTTCAATTTGATCTTCAAAAGTTGGCTTGGTTTAACGAACATTACGTTCGGAGTAAAACACCAGAAGTTCTTGCAGAGTCCGTCTACGTGAAGATTGATGAGTTATTTGACGACGTATCTATGGACTATTTGTCTAGGGCCATATCGCTCATGTTAGACAGGCTTTCGTTCGCTACCGATATTGCAAATGCGACCTATTTGTTTGCGGATCCTAAAGCCTATGATGAGAAGTCTGTTCAAAAACGATGGAAGACCAATTCAAGCCAACTTTTAATTTCTTACGCAAATGATATTGAAGCCTTAAGTGATTGGGCTACAGACCCATTGGAGTCTCGACTTAAAGAATTAGTAGAACGGGAAAACATAGGAATTGGAGAGATCATGTTTCCGGTTCGCCTTGCGCTGACTGGACTTCCTTCTGGACCCGACTTATACCAAATGATGATTCTGCTAGGGAAAGAATCAGTGCTTCGGCGTCTTCAAACCGCCTCTCACGCCGTTGGTTAGTGTTCAATTCAACGGAGAAAGCAGTTTCGAAACTAGTAAATTCGCGGCTACAAAGGGATGAATTGATCCATCTTTCACTTGTCGAAGCAGATCTGAGTGAAGTTCAGAAACGTCGGCAACTCGGCGTAAGTTTTGGGTTAACGAATGGGTAGTTGCTTGCTCAAACCATAATTCCAACTGTTTTTTCCTTTTGGAAGAAAAGTCTCCAGTGGATACGCTCAATTTTATTTGACTTTCAATTTGCTCTAGAAGTCCATCCAATCCAAGTTTTGTGGCTGCAGAAGTGAGTAGAACAGATGGAGGCTCAGCAGAGCCGTGGAGGAGATGCAATGCTGCGGTCAGTTCTGATGCGAAATTTTTACTTAATTGCTCGTTTTCGCCATCCGATTTGTTTACCGCCACTAAATCAATCACTTCCATTATGCCACGCTTTATGCCTTGAAGTGCATCCCCGCTTCCAGACATGGTCACGAAGACTACCAAATCAGATAAGGTAGCAACGCTCGTTTCAGACTGGCCGATGCCAACCGTTTCCACAATAATGCGGTCGTAACCAGCGGCTTCACAGAGGAAAATGCTTTCCCGAGTCATCTGGGCAACCCCTCCTAATACGCCGGATGTTGGGGACGGACGGATGAATGCGTTGGAATGACGGCTTAGGGCAGGCATTCGGGTCTTGTCTCCCAAAATACTTCCACCAGTTCTTTCACTGGAAGGATCAATAGCCAGCACAGCCACCCGGTGGCCAGCTTCGATCAGCATAATACCAATATGTTCGATCAACGAGCTTTTTCCAACACCGGGAGCGCCGGTTACAGCAATCCGGACCGAGGAGGAGGCATTTGGTATACTTGAAGACAACAAGGAAATCTTTGCTTCGTAATCTTTAGGATGAATGCTTTCCATTAAAGTAATCGCACGACCAAGTGCGCCACGGTCACCGGAAGTCAATGCTGTAAACAACGGGCTCGAATTGTTCATCTTGTCTGGTTGCCAAATTTTTCTAGCAACGTATTCAGCAACTCGCTGGCGGCCGTCGGAATAACGGTACCGGGTCCAAAGACGTGCGAAACACCAGAAGTAATTAGAAAGGGGACATCATGATCCGGAATTACACCCCCAGCCACAACCAATATGTCAGATCTTCCGAGTGATCTTAATTCGGAAATTAAACGTGGTACGAGTGTTTTATGGCCACCAGCCAAGCTAGATACGCCCACAACATGAACGTCATTTTCAATTGCTTGAAGTGCGGTTTCTTCCGGCGTTTGAAATAGGGGCCCGACGTCTACGTCAAAGCCCATATCCGCAAATGCGGTTGCGATAATTCGCGCGCCACGATCATGGCCGTCTTGTCCAAGCTTTGCCACCAAAATTCGAGGCCGGCGGCCGGTAGCTTGGACAAAGGAATTAGATAGGGTATTCACGTCATTGATGATCTTAGCACTGGGAAATTCAGCTGAGTATACTCCAGTGAACATCGTTGTTTCCGCCTCATGCCGTCCAAACACCTGTTCCAAGGCGCTAGATATCTCGCCCAATGTTGCACGCGCTCGGGCAGCTTTGATACACGGCTCCATTAGCGCCGATGAGGGTGACGAAGCCGCTGCAACTAGAGCATCTAGCGATTGTTTTACCGCGCTTTCGTTTCTCTCGGCGCGCAGGCGATTCAGTTGATTAATTTGGGAGAGTCGAACCTGGGAATTATCTACTTCTCTTACGCTAAGTTCGGTTTTTGTAGGGTTTACCTGGGCGTTTATGCCAACAATAATATCTTTTCCAGAATCTATTCTGGCTTGTCGTCTAGCAGCGCACTGGCCAATGTTTTGTTTTGGGATCCCCATCGCAATCGCCTTTGCCATTCCACCTAAATTTTCAATCTCATCCATGTGGACTCGAGCCCGTTGCATGAGTTGATCTGTGAGATATTCGACGTACCAGGAGCCCCCAAGAGGGTCAACCACATTTGTGACGTCGGTTTCGTGTTGCAAAATGAGCTGCGTGTTGCGAGCAATTTTTGCCGTGGCATCCGTTGGCAGCGCCATGGCTTCGTCCAACGCGTTCGTGTGTAACGATTGCGTTTGCCCCAGAACTGCGGCCAGGGCCTCAACAGATGTTCTTCCAACGTTGTTGTAGGGGTCCTGAGCCGTAAGTGACCAACCCGATGTCTGACAATGAGTTCGGAGCATGAGCGACTTCGGATTAGCAGGATTAAATTCAGACATGGCTTCTGCCCAAAGCGCGCGTGCTGCCCGCAGTTTAGCAGCTTCCATAAACATGTTCATTCCGATTCCGAAAAAAAAGGAAACCCTGGGGGCAAACGAATCGACGTCCAAACCTTCACGCAGTGCTGCCCTCACATACTCGAGTCCATCAGAAAGGGTGTAGGCCAATTCGAGATCTGCTGATGCTCCAGCTTCGAGCATGTGATAACCACTTACACTAATGGCATTAAACAGCGGCATTTTTTGGGCAGCGAAGCGCATGATGTCGCTAACAATTCGCATCGATGGTTCTGGCGGATATATGAACGTATTCCGCACCATAAACTCCTTCAAAATATCGTTCTGAATGGTCCCTGATAAATCTTCCGGTGGAACTCCTTGCTCTTCGGCGGCCACAATAAAAAATGCCATTATGGGCAGAACAGCCCCATTCATGGTCATGGAGACACTCATTTTCTGGAGCGGAATTTCGTCGAATAATGTTTTCATGTCTTCAACGGAATCTATGGCAACCCCGGCCATGCCCACATCGCCCTCCACTCGGGGGTGATCCGAGTCATATCCTCGATGAGTTGCCAAATCAAAAGCAACCGAGAGTCCTTTTTGTCCTGCGGCTAGATTGCGGCGGTAAAACGAATTGGATTCTTCTGCTGTAGAAAAACCCGCATACTGCCGCACGGTCCAGGGCCGTCCTGTGTACATACTCGCATACAAACCTCTCGTGTAAGGCGGGACGCCGGCCCGAGAGCCTAGATGAGCGAAAGACTCAAATCTTGGTAGAGTTGGGACATCAAAGCCCTCTTGGCTTTTGTATCCTACGTTCTCTGGTCGGGGATCGGGTGGCGTATATGGCTCTGACAAATAAGAAAGCCGTGATGGCTTTTGGCTGTAATCAGGCGTCTTCATTTTGAGTCCCCCACATGGATAGACGGGGTAAACTCTAGGACCTTCGGCATCGGAAAAAGACCGCTTGGAGGGGCCAAGCCGTGATCTGAGGATTCCGCAAAATGGGTCTGGCCAATTATAGATCTTATTTTTTTCCCGTCGACGTGTCGGCCACCTTGAGCATAATTCTGTCGATCTGCCTGCAGAATGTCGCTATTGAGCCGATCGCTAACTTGCTTCGGCGTTAATTCGCGAAGTTCCAAGAACAACTCCCAGCCTTTTTGAATTAATGCGTCCGTTAGGTTTTCAACCGAATACGAGCCAGCTAAAGGATCTGCTATTTTGTCTAGCTGGCTTTCATCACACAAAAGATGGAATAAATTGTGGGAAAGAACGGCCGCATCGGAATCCGAGTAACCCTTTTCTAAGACATTCCAAGGCTGGAGGGCCAAGGCATCTGCGGTTCCAAGAATACCCGAAATCCCCGCAATTGTATTGCGAATCATGTTGTTTTCTTGGTCTACCGGACTGAAACAGGTCGAGGAAGAGACAGCTATTATCCTCCAGGTATACTCATTGAGTTCATGAAGCCTCGCGAGGTGTTCCAAGAGGACTCGAAGCGCTCTTAGTTTGGACGTTTCACCAAGCAGATCGGTTCGAACTGAAGTGGTGACAAAATCGGGAGATATTCCAAGATGAAACAGCCTATCTGCAGAAAAAAGAACCAGTGCAAGTTGAGTTGTAGCTCCAGCATACAAGTGGTCCCAGCAGTAACCGTCTACAAACGGTAAATATGTGGTGATGCCGGACGGGCAACCTAAAATTTCAGAAGCGGTTAAATCTATATATCTGGATTCAGAACTAGATTTTTGAACATCCTGAAGAAGAGAAGGGCTGTACGGAGAGATCCAATTGAAGGCGGTTAATTCGCCTTGAAGTCTCAACACACCGTGCACGCTGGCGTCAGCAAGGGCAAAATAATCTGTACCTGAATGAGTTCTAACTACTTCACCAACGCCTGCTGTTTCAGAAAACGCGGCCATTTCGATTCTAGGATCGGGAAACCAGTTGAGGTTTTGCGCTCGAAGTTTTCCTTTGGATTCAGTAAAAACTAGGTCTTCCCACATAGGCCGATTATTAAAATGAAATTGAAAATCAGGCTCTAGAAGCTACGAAACTGACGGATGAGATCGAAAAGAACTATTCCAACCGCCACGGAAACATTCAAAGATTGCTTCGCACCATACTGAGGGATTTCAAATGCAAAATCGCACATTCCCATCAAGGATTCATCGACACCATCGACCTCATTTCCGGCTATCAAGCACATGGGAAAACTGGACGGCTGCAAGTTTTCGATGGGCGTCGGCCTATCTGTAAGTTCAAGGGCCGCAACGGTATATCCTGAAAGCTTTAGTTCCTGCAAATACTCCTTGGGGTCGGGCAGAAGTCGCCATGGGACAAAATCCTGGGCCCCCAAAGATGTTTTGTATACCGATTTATGGTCGGGTGTTGGTGTAAAACCCGAAATAAGCACTTCTTGAATAAATGCCCCGTCTGCCGTCCTAAGAGCAGATCCAACGTTGTGTGCTGATCGTATGTTATGCAATAACAGCAAAACGGGATGGCGCTTCTTTGTTTTCAATTCATCTGGAAGAAGACGTGGAATCTCCAGATGTTCGAGTTTTCGTATAGCCATGTGTGTTCTGTTTGTCGATTTCAATTCACAGAATACGACCGGAATGATTATTGGATCAGGTCTAACCTCCCTCTAAATTTCCAACTAACGCGAATTTCTTCATAGATGGAAAAGGGTAGTCCACACGTGATTGTAGCCATAGACGGTCCTGCAGGGTCAGGTAAAAGTTCGACAGCCCGTGAAGTGGCTCGTCGCACCAATTCTCTTTATATCGACACTGGCGCCATGTATCGAGCGGTTGCGCTTTTCTGCGTTGAATCGGGACTCGACCCACGTTCCGATCAATTAGGGTCACAGCTCCGGGACGTGGTCATTCGACTTGATCCTTCAGAAAGCGGCATCGTTGTCTATTTGAATGACATAGACGTGAGTGAAAAAATAAGGGACTCGAGAGTTAGTGCACTTTCTTCTGAAGTAAGCAAAAACGCTGATGTCCGGGACAAAATGGTCTTGTTGCAGCGCCAAATGGCCAAAAAGTGTGTCGAAAATGGCGGCTCTGTAGTCATGGAGGGGCGAGATATTGGGACGGTCGTTTTTCCAAACGCAGAATTTAAGTTCTTCTTGGTGGCCGACCCAAAAGTTCGAGCCAAACGGCGGGCCGACCAAATGCGAGAAAAGGGATTTCGAGCGGATGAAGACAAACTGTATCAGGAGATTGTTGATCGCGATCGAAGGGACGAGTCAAGAGAACTTTCACCACTACGGAAAGCAGAGTTCGCAATTGAGATTGACACCACAGGGTTGTCTTTTGAAGAACAGGTGGAGAATATAATCCACGTAATTAATGGGAACGGATAAGGTTTAGTGGGGTTTTACCGAGTCTGCGCCAAAATGGCTCAGCCTACTTTGCATACAGGAAGCGACGTGGGATTTTGTATCATTAAACCCAAGCCATCCGAACGATTCCTGTCTCTAGCGGTTCGGAAGTTGGCTTACGTGTAGCACTATGGCTGATAATCAGCAAAAAGATGCTCAGGACAATGACGAGGTAGTCGAGAATATCGAACTAACCCCAATTCCTGAGGCGGTCGCTACAGAAACTCCTTTGACACCCCCAGTTGAAGCTCCGGCTGAAACAACAACGGAAAAAGTGGTCGAAGAGTCTGTAGAAACAGAACCCGCATCCAGTGTCCCTACGGAAAGTACCCCTGAAGTTGAAGCTGAAGTATCAGCCGAAGTTTTAGAAGCGGAAACCGTAGAAGAAGTTACCTCAGAAGAAGTAATTGTTGCCGAAGTAGCAGTTGAAACCGAAGCAGCAGTTGAAGCTGAACAAGTGGAAGATTCTTCGAGCACCGTGTCTGAAGAAGCTCCTGCGCCTGCAGAAGCCGCCGTATCTGAGGAAGCCCCAGTATCTGAGGAAGCCCCAGTATCTGAGGAAGCCACCGTATCTGAAGCGCCAAGCGACAATAGCGACAATAGCGACGAAGAAGATGAGGACCAGGATGATGTTGCTGAATTTGAAAAACAGCTTCCGTCACCACCTCGTGACGGTATGCTCGGTTTCACCGGCGAAATAACTGGTAAGGTATACACATTAGCAGACCTCGAAAAGGTCGTAGATCCCGAAGATTGGAATGTCGGCTTAGACGATCTACGTATTTTGGTCGAAAGTACACTAACCAACGTATCTGAGAACGAAATAGTCGTAGGTAAAGTGGTTAGCGTTGGTGAAAAAGATGTCGTCATCGACATCGGTTTCAAATCCGACGGAATTGTGTCTCGCGGCGAGTTCGGACCTGAACTCGAAGCGGGTCAAGAAGTTGAAGTTTTCCTCGAACGAATCGAAGACTATCATGGTCAGTTGGTTCTTTCTAAGACCAAGGCAGATACCGTACGCCGCTGGCGTCGTATCGAGGATGCATTCAACAATGAAGAAGTCCTTGAAGGTCTAATTGTGCGCCGTATTAAAGGTGGTATGATTGTCGAACTTCTAGACGGAATGGAAGCATTCCTTCCAGGATCTCAAATTGATGTTCGTCCGGTACGTGATTTCGATGCGTATCTCGAAAAACGGATGGAGTTCAAAATTGTAAAACTCAATCCGACGAACGAAAACATCGTTGTTTCTCACAAAGCATTGATCGAAAAAGATCTAATGGCGCAGCGTGAGAAAATCTTATTGACGATGGAGCCTGGTCAAATTCTCGAGGGAATTGTCAAAAACATTACCGATTTCGGTGTGTTTATTGATCTGGGTGGTGTCGACGGTCTTCTTCACATTACCGATCTATCATGGGGCCGCGTTTCGCACCCATCTGAATTGGTGACATTGGATCAGAAATTGAACGTTGTAGTCCTTGACTACGACAAAGAGCGTCAACGCATTTCGTTGGGTCTCAAGCAGTTGCAGAAACATCCTTGGGAAGACATCGAAGCAAAAGTGGCTGGCAATCAACTTGTCGAAGGTAAAGTCGTGTCCATCACGGACTATGGCGCTTTCGTTGAGTTGGAAAAAGGGATCGAGGGACTTGTCCATATCTCAGAAATGAGCTGGACAGAACATATCCGTCATCCTTCTCAAATGGTCTCTCTAGGCCAGATTGTGCAAGTCAAAATTTTGAACGTGGATTCAGAAGGCAAAAAGATTTCGCTTGGAATGAAGCAGCTAGAGCCTGATCCATGGGAAAATATCGCAGAGCGCTATCCCCCCGGAACTGTTATGCGTGGCAAAGTTCGCAATATCACCAACTTCGGTGTGTTTGTTGAGATTGAGCCTGGCATCGACGGATTGGTACACATTAGTGACCTCTCCTGGACAAAGCGGATCCGTCATCCTTCCGATATGGTCAAAAAAGGCCAGGAATTGGATGTTGTTGTGCTAAACATTGACACCAAAGATCGCCGCATCTCCTTGGGCCACAAGCAGGTTGAAACCAACCCGTGGAATACGTTTGCTCAGGTCTACTCCGAAGGCTCAGTTACCACTGCCAAAGTTGTTCGTCTAGAAGACAAGGGCATGGTTGTGGAACTACCGATGGAAGTCGAAGCTTTCGTCCCAGAAGGAGAACTGCCAGCCGGTTCGAATCTAGCTGATTACAAAGAAGGTGTAGCCATAGAGAATCTCTATGTCATCCGATTTGATGCAAATCAGAAAGAAATCGTACTAAGCGCTACCGAGCATGCTCGGACGCAAGAACGTGCAGAACGTCAGGCAGAGAAACGTGAGCAAAACGAGTCTCGCAAGCAAGAAGCTCGTGAAGTACGTGAGTTCATTGAGACGGAATCGTCAACCAGTGGCCCGACTACGCTCGGCGAACTTTCTGGACTTGCTGCTCTGAAAGCGCAGATGGAAGAAGAAGAAGCTGCTGCACCGGCGAAAGCCAAAGCGAAAGCTAAAACTGATGCGGATGCAGAGACGGCTACTTCTGAAGAAGCGGCAGTTGCGACAAGCGAAGCTCCTGCTGAAGAATCAGTAGAAGCGAAGCCTAAAAAAGCGACTAAAGCAAAAGCAAAGGCAAAACCTAAAGCAAAAGCAGTTGAACCAGCCGAAGAGGCTGTTTCTGAAGCTCCTGTAAAGGAAGAAGCCGTTGTTGCCGAAGTCAAGGCGGAAGAACCAGCTGACACTTCAGTCGAAGTTGCTGCAGAAGACGCGTCGACAACGGAAGAAAAAGAATCCTAATTTTTTTTCTTGAAGGTATTAAGAGGGGCGACATGTGAACATGTCGCCCCTCTTTTCATATATAGAACACGAAAAATGTGTAGTGAATGGAAAATAAAAATAAAATGAGTAACATTGTACCCGATTGGAAGGCCGGGACACCAAAAGAAGATCAGCTCAACAAAGTATTACTTAGTAGAACTGAAGGTAAAACGCATACTCTGCTTGAACGCCTGCTTTCAGATAAGGAAATTAATTTGTACCACAGCTATGCGAATGTGGTGTCCATCCGAAGGTTAGGTTATAATGACCACGGCCCGGTTCATGCCCGAATTACAACGTACAACGCCCTTAAGATATTAAGATTGTTGCACGAAGGAGGTATCGAAACAAGCCTAGAAACAGAATCGGTAAGCAATTATGAGCAATCTCAGGTTGCGGTAGCACTTGGCTGCTTTTTGCACGATACCGGCATGGGCGTTACAAGAGATCATCATGAGTGGCACTCCATAAATCTTATAGATCCGATAATTGTTCGATATCTAGACTGGCTTTATCCATCAGATATGGCAGCACGTATAGTGGTTCGTTCGATGGTTCACGAAATTATTGTGGGTCACATGGCTCACATTCGGATCCACTCAATAGAAGCAGGAACTGTACTGGTAGCGGACGGAACCGATATGACCAAAGGTCGATCGTTGATTCCGTTCAATTTGCAACTAGACCCAACGGTTGGGGATATGCATCGATATTCTGCCAATACGATATCCAGAGTCGAGATTGTGAAAGGAGAGAACAAGCCGGTTCGAATTTCTATTCAAATGGACAATGCAACAGGGCTTTTTCAAATAGAGGAAGTGCTCATGGCTAAGGTAAAAGCTTCTCCTATAATGAAGCACCTAGAAATCGAGGCTAAGATTGATGATCAAGAGTCGCGAATGTACCTCAAATAAGGCTGATTAACGATCAAGGCAGTGCCTTTCCCTGTACAATGTTTTGGGCCGAAGAAAGGGACCTTTCACCAGTAACACATTGTGCCACCATTTCTCCAAACAAGGCTCCAAATTTGAAACCGTGGCCTGAACCGCCAAAAATTCTGATACTTTTGCCTTTTGAAGCCAGCTGAATCGTTCTGTCTTTGGAACAGGCATAATAACAGAGGCCGTACTTCGGCAGCGCCTTCGTTTTGGAAAGGGGGCCAGCAGAATCGGCATCTTCCGTTAAAACACGAGAGTTAATGACGGATTGAAGGTTTTCTATTTCCTCAGGAGCAATTTTTCTACCGGCATACGGACTCCCCTTAAACCTAGTGATATGATCTCCAACCTTGGCAGGAAAGTGAGTCGATCCAGGCACAAAATAGAATCCTGCATCTTCAGCAATGTCCAGGATCATTGGGCAGCCACCTTCGATCGATGCCACCTTAGGCGGGTTAGGATACAAAGCGTACACTTGGCGAAACGAGGTAACTTCAGAGCTATACAGTACGTCATGGCCGGCTCCGAGGGCCGTCACAATACGATCTGCAGAAAAAATATTTCCATCCCGATCTGTTAAAGAAGCAGTTGATTCATCAATTTTAACAATGTCAATATTTTCGTGAAGCCGAACACCATGCTGCTCAAGATATTTGGCAAGCGCAGTCACAACCAATCCTGATCTTATAATGCCTCCAGGGATACAAAACAGGGCTTCTTCATTAGGAAAAACACGTAACCAAGGTAGCCTTGATCTCAGCTGACTCGTATTCCAGTCTTCAAAAGGGACATTCAAGGATTGTAAAGATGACCGCGAATTCGTCATCCATGGATCGTTCTTCTTTCCCAGAACTAGAGCCCCCGTCTCGATATAAAACGACTCTCCGAGGAGGCTCCACATCCGATCCCAAGCTTCAAAGGCGGGTGGAATTAAGCTAGCATATCCTTGTTGCGGACCATAGGCGTGCCTAATGAGACGATGAAAATCGAAACTGGAAGAATGACTGTTAGGAATCAAACCTTTGTCAATCACCTCAACTTCGTGGCCTCGAAGTGACAACTGCACAGCGGTACTTAGGCCGTAAATGCCGGCCCCGACAACAATGATTTTCATGTACAGAATTGGCTATAGGCGAGCTCAGCTGCAACGAGATCTTCCAAGCTGTATCCTACTGATTTGAACACAGTAATTTCGTCTTCGGATGCCCTTCCTGCATGTAAACCGGTGCACAGTTCGCTCAATTCAGCCTTAATGTGGTCCATTGTCCAGCTTCCTTCATTTTCAGCCTGGATTAAATCGCCGGCCTCCGCCGTCGCACCTTGCCGAGTATCTACAAAGACTGATGCGCGTTCTATCAAAGCGGTATCACACTCCCGCATAGATGGAAGATAAGCGCCCACTAGGTCCACGTGGCATCCAGGCTTTACGAGTTCTCCTTTTACAAGGGGCCTCTTGGACAATGTGGCACAAGAAATTACGTCTGCTTGTCCCACAAACCGATCCAGGTCATCCACGATTTCAATTTCACACTTACTTTCTAATTCCTCTTTTAGAGCCGGTATTCGGTCCTTCGATCTGTTCCAAACCAATACTCGTTCAAAGTTACGAATGGTTTGATGAGCCAAAATTAAAGGGGCAGCTAAAGCGCCCGCGCCAATAACCAATAACGTTTTAGAATTGGCTCGAGATAAATAGGACGATGCCAATGCAGAAGCTGCTGCTGTTCTCATTGTAGTTAGTACAGAGCCATCCAAAATGGCCAACAACTCTCCTGTTAGGCCACTCTTTAATAGATAAGAGGCCTCAACCGCTGGCTTCCCATTTGTAACGTTTCCTGGAAATACAGTAGCTATTTTTACTCCAATATAATCACGACTCCACGCGGGCATAAGCAGCAGGGTAGCATCGTCCCCCCCAGACTGTGGTATTTTCAGGTGCTGGCGTTCAGGGACTATTGGATTCGTCGCAAAAGCCTTTTTCAAAGCCGATATAAGGTCTGAAATGTGTAAATGTTCTTGAATTTCTTCTTTTGAAAGAATGATCATGCGAGCAATTGAAAACGTAATGAAACGGAGGAATGAATTTGTAGTATGCTACAACCCAAGATAATATAACGTCACCTTTGAGGCGCAAACAGTCGCCAATAATGGACAAGAACGAAAAACTTCACATTCTCAATTTGGTTGAAGGATCAAATGTCCCCTTTTTGCGGGGCATTTTGACCAGATCCCTACAATATGCGGGTTTGTCCTTCGAAAATGCATACACAGTGGCTTCTGCGGTTCGGAAAAGCCTGGCGGATGAGCATGAAATCACTAACAAAAATCTTCGAAAAAAAGTCTGTAAGTACTTGGCAGCCAACGGGTTTGATCAACACGTTGAAAGTTATACAAGTCAAACAATTGAGATTCCTCAGATTAGGGTCATTACTGGAGATGGAGCTGATTCTCCTTTTTCTAAAGGGCAACTCGCCGATTCTTTAGAAATATGTGCGCTACCTAGGGATGAAATCTATAAAGTGGTGACGGCAATAGAGGCGGAGCTTTTAGCAAATGACCAGCAAGAAATTACTTCCGCAGAGATTACGGCACGAGTCCTAGAACTACTTGAATTTCATGCCGGGCCGCAGGTATCACAGGCCTATCAAAGATGGGTTACGTTTTCTCATACTGGCCGACCACTTATCATTCTAGTTGGAGGGACTAATGGCAGTGGGAAAAGCTCTATTGGTTCAGAATTGGCCCACCGTTTGGATATTGTTCGAACACAGTCAACGGACATGCTGAGGGAAGTAATGCGCTTGATGGCCCCAATTCGTTTGGTACCAACACTGCATACCTCATCGTTTGATGCATACACAAAAATGCCGTCTGTTAGCGAAACGTATAAGTCAGAAGAAATGATACACGGTTACCTGACGCAATCAAGTCAGGTTGCTGTTGGCGTGGAAGGGGTGGTCAGTAGGACGTGCAATGAACAAGTTTCGCTGATTATTGAGGGCGTGCACTTGCACCCCGAACTTATGGACCAGATTGTTCGGGAAACCGATGCCATTGTTGTGCCGGTTCTTTTGGCAGTATTGAGACCGAAAAGGCTTAAAAAACGGCTTATTGGTAGAGGGCAAGTAATTTCTTCCCGTCGATCTTCGCGTTATCTAGAAAACTTTAACAAGATATGGGACCTGCAAACTTTTTTATTATCCGGGGCGGACGAGTTTAACATTCCCATAATTGCGAATGAAGACGAGGACTCAACCATTCGTCAAATCATGTTGACGATTTCTGAAAAGCTGGAAGAGATTGCGGAGTAGGCTATGTTTTTGCATCGAGACCAATTTCAGCCATTGAAAACCTGTTTTTGAACATCATTACCCGAATTTCCCTTCGATATAGTCCGCAGTTTGTTGGTTAAACGGAGTGACGAAAAGATCCTCTGTGCGTTGGTGCTCCACCATCTTACCCATCAGCATGAAGGCGCATTCATCTGAAGCACGCCTGGCCTGAGCCATATTGTGTGTTACAATCAAAATGGTGTATTCCCCGCGAAGCCCCCAAATCAATTCCTCAATGGCTTCGGTGGCCTTTGGATCTAAAGCAGAACAAGGTTCATCCATTAGCAATACTTTCGGTTTGACGGGAAGTAGTCTTGCGATGCAGAGCTTTTGCTGCTGTTCAAGGGAGAGATCTAAAGCCGATTTATCAAGTTTGTCTTTAAGGTCATCCCAGAGCAATACTTCCTTGAGTGCTTTTTCGATGATTTCATCTTCTTGAGAATCAATTTTCTTGGTAGAATCTTGTAAGCCGTAGCCGAACAGTATGTTTTTTCGAATCGTAATTGGAAGGGGATTGGGGCGCTGAAAAACCATTCCAATTTGGCTTCGAACTTGCGTTAAGTCTACTTTAGGCGCATAAATGTCATGGCCCATAACCTCCACTTTTCCTTGCGTACGGACGTATCCAAATCGTTCGTTGATCCGGTTTACGCTTCGCAACAAAGTAGATTTACCACATCCAGACGGACCTATGAGGGATGTAACGAGACCCTGTTTGACATTGAAAGAAACGTCAAATAATGCCTGAAACGTACCGTACCACAAATTGAGGTCAGTGGCCTGAATGGCCAGAGCGCCTGAAGCCAATTCTTCTTTATTCAATGGCTCATCTTGTTTTTTCGTTGTATCAACCAAAGCGTCCCTCGACATATGCGGTCGTTCTCGAATCGGAAGTCTTTCCTTCGAAAATGTCTTCCGTCTTGCCGACTTCTACCATTTCACCATTTAAGAAAAAAGCGGTACGATCGGCAAGGCGTTCCGCCTGTTGGACTAGGTTTGTTACCAAAATGATAGAGAGCTCATTTTTCAACTCCTTCAATACATCCTCTATCCGCATAGTGGTGACCGGGTCAACCGCAATGGAAAACTCATCCAACATGAGCAGATCTGGGTCTTGAGAAAGCGCTCTGGCGATGGTGAGACGCTGTTGTTGTCCTCCTGAAAGGAGAGATCCCAAAGAGGATAAACGATCTTTAACCTCATTCCAAAGAGCCGCCCGGCGTAGGCATTTCTCTACGATCTCATCTAGGTCCACCTTATGTCTAACACCTGAGATTCGAGGAGAAAAAGCAACATTTTCGTAAATGGAGAGCGGCAATCCCGTGGGTAATGGAAAAACTACACCTATCCGTTTACGCAACGAGTAAAGATTGCGCCATTTGGATGTGTCATAGCCATGAAACCGAATTTCTCCTGAAGTAGACATTCCTGATGTAAGCTCGTCCATCCTGTTGACAGCCTTTAGGAAAGACGTTTTTCCGCTTCCGGAAGGCCCAATGATTCCAAAAATTTCATTGCTTTTGACATCAAGTGTCACGTTTCTAAGTGCCACCTTTCCGTTGTAGGAAATACTGAGATCGTTAACGGCGAGCATGACATGGTCGTTTGATAAAGGAGTAGACAAATTATTCATGCTACCACTTTTTCTTGTTTCTCAAGCGGATTCGAAACCCGATTGAAAGTGCATTCATCGTAAGGACCAATCCTATGAGCAAAAGAGCTACTCCGTATGGCAGATCCTCGGGGACGTTAGGTACCTGAGTTGCGACGACAAAAAGATGGAGGGAGAGCGCCATGGTTTGGTCGTACACGCTCTCAGGAAGAAACGGAAGAAAAAAAGCAGCTCCTGTAAACATAATGGGAGCTGTTTCTCCGGCCGTTCTTGATACTTCCAATATCACTCCAGTTAGAATACCAGAAACGGCATTTGGCAACACGATCCGCCGAATAGTCTGCCAACGAGTTGCCCCCATACTCCAACAAGCCTCACGAAACGCATGAGGGACAGATTGAAGGGATTCTTTTGTCGCTATGATGACAACGGGAAGAGTCATAATGGCTAACGTCAGACTGGCAGCTAGAATACTGGTCCCAAACCCCGCAAATAGTACAAATGCACCCAGTCCAAACAAAGCATGAACGATAGATGGCACACCCGCCAAATTAATAATGGCCAGATTTATAATGCGGGTTAGAACGTTATCGGGAGCGTATTCACTAAGGTATATCGCAGCGGCAATTCCAAGTGGCACTGAAAACACGAGAGCCAATGAAACTAGAAAAATGGTTCCTAGAAGGGCGGGAAACACTCCTCCTTCCGTCATTCCTTTAATTGGAAAGGCCGTCAGAAATTCCCAAGAAATGGCTGGTCCGCCTCGGACAATCAGAAGTGTAAGGATGACAAGAACGGGAAGAATAAGTAGGGCAGTCATCAGCAAAAAGAGTGCCTTCCATCTCTTTTCTGTTGCGTAACAGCGTACGTTATGTTCTGTTTTAGCAAACATGGTCATTTATTCCTGATTCCACGAACCATCACGTCGGCCGTAAGATTGATGATAAAGGTGATCAGAAAGAGGAAAATACCCAGCGTAAATAGGGCTCCGTAGTGATCTGATCCCACAGCTGTTTCTCCCAATTCTGCTGCAATAGTTGCAGTCAAGGCACGCACGGAGTCAAAAACGCTACCGGGGATGTTGATCGAGTGTCCACTTGCCATGAGGACGGCCATCGTTTCTCCAAAGGCGCGACCAATTCCCAATAAAACCGCAGATACCAGTCCGTTTTTGGATGCTGGAATCACAACCTTAACAATGACCTGCCACTTTGTTGCTCCCATCGCCTCGGCCGCTTCTCGATACCGATCCGGTACGGCCTTTAACGCGTCCTCAGCAATCGTTGTCATAATGGGGGCAGCCATCAACCCTAAAATAACTCCCGCATTTAAAACGTTCAATCCAATAGGTACATTGAACAGTTGAATGATGAGGCCATTCATGATCGTTAAGCCAATGAATCCCCATACAACGGATGGAATCGCAGCAAGGAGCTCCACTAATACTTTAAGGGATTCACGTGTCTTCCCGGTGGCAAATTCTCCGATATAGATGGCTGCGCCTAGCGAAAAAGGTATGGCAATGAGCATAGCCATTCCGGTGATGCTGGCCGTTCCAACTATGAGTGCAAAAGCACCATACGTTTCCCGGCTCTCCGAGGTAGGACGCCAATTCATCGACGTGAAAAATTCAACGATGTCGAATCGTCCAAAAGTAAACGAGAAACCTTCCTTAGAAATGAATACAAATATTCCGATGATAAAAACGATCGCGGAGATGCCCCCCACAAACATCAAAATTTGGACGGCACGATCGACATACCAAGACAAATCTCGTCGATCCATATGAGCCATTGCTTTTTGTGCTTTTGAACTCATTCAGAATGTGCTCCTTCGTTCCCATCTCCTCTAACTAAAAGAACAACGGAAGAAACCCGGTCGGCCATAAAGTGGAATAGGCCAGGCATATCGACTCCTTTTGGGGTGGCCCAATTCAAAACGCTGCATCCAAAAGGAACTTTTGGCATAAATTCCTCGATGGTCGAGTCGATGCAAATGAAGACATCGTTGGATTTCCAAGAAGTGTCCGAGACGACGAAATTAGACGGGTCAAGACCACTCAGATCCAACCCCTTAGTTGCACATAACTCAACCAATTCAGCCTGTAGGGCGGATGCAGGTGTAAGTCCTGCGCTATTTCCTACAATTCGATCCGAATAAAATTTGCGGCAAAGTGCCACTGCGATTTGTGTGGCTCCATCATCTTTTTTATCTAAAAACAGGAGTCGAAAGGGGCGTCTTTGCTTAGTTTTGCCAGTTTTCGTGAATACTACTTCTTCACAGAGGTTTTTCGACTGGTCGCTTACCCGCTCGATCAAATTGATAATATTTAATCGTGCAAATAGATCCTTTCGGTGTAGATCGACCATTTCAGGAGCGACGAGATCCGAGTAGGCGAGGAGATATTCCCGATCTACTTTTTTTGCAACTCTTGATGTTTCCATCGCCAAAACATCGTCTTGGTCCTCGTGGGCTTTTACAGAACTTGCCAACATTTCAAGGGCATTGTATGCCATAACCTGCAGGTCATGCCGAAAGGCTCCTCCCACCTCGGTATCGAGGTGAGAGGCTTCTTTCGAAATGGTTGCTGCATAGTCTCCTAACCGCTCTAGCAAAATGATTGTCCGTAGAGACGACGAAATGAATCTCAAATGACCGGCAGAAGGCAAATGTTTAGCAATAAAACGGTGACATTCCAGATTCAGGTCATCAACCTTTCTATTGACAGGGTGGTCGCCAAGAATAGTCTGGTAGGACAATTCTCGATTACCTTTAAGCAGTGCCTCAATAGCATTGGAGAGTCCGGTGTGAACCGTTTGTCCAAGGCCGGATATTCCGGATCTAATGCTGTTCAGGTCGTTTTCGAGTCGTTGTTCGTAGTGTGACATTTTCGTCAATCAAAAAGGTAAAAGCTAGGTCGTAAAACCCTTAATTACATAGCAGTCGTGCTACACGTCGGAGGAGTCGCAGGTGCGTATCCTTTTCCTAATATGATGCACTGACCGTCATTACTCAAAATCCAATCTAGGTAGTCTTTCGTTGCTCCTGTTGGCTCGCCTGCGGTATACATAAAGAGAGGGCGGGCAATAGGATAGGTTCCATCTAATGCCGAATCAATAGTCGGCGCTACACACGCAGAATCTGGCGTTGAGATCACACAGGGCATGTGAACTTCATCTGTAGCATACGCAAGGCCGCTATATCCAATGGCACACGCCGTATTCATAACAAGATCCACGACGTCTTTTGAGCCATGCATGTCCCGAGAGCCCAGCTTGAAGTCTGACTCGTCAAGCACTGCTTCCCTAAAATAGGCATATGTGCCTGAATTGTTTTGACGACTTACCCGAATAATCTCATCGCTTTTGCAGCCTGGCACCTTTACACCGAGCTGGGACCACTTCTCAATGGTACCACCATCTCCATAGATAGCTTTTAGTTGCTGCAATGAAATTTCTTGAATTGGATTATCCTTATGCAGGAAGATGGCAAGTGCATCATACCCAACAACATGTTCTTTGGGAGCATGACCCGCCGCAGTCAACTCTTTCATTTCTGATTCCTTCATCTCGCGGGAGGCATTCGCGATGTCAACTGTACCATTCATTAGGGCAGCGATGCCCGTTCCTGATCCTCCACCTGTTACCGCAACAGCGACATTTGGATTTACGGTTTGGTATGCTTCGGCCCAAGCCTGGGCAACGTTCACAAGCGTATCGGAGCCCTTGTTTTGAATGACTGACCGCCCCGAGCCTTCCTCAGGTCGTCCGCATGCCGAAATTAGTAGCGCCACTATTGGCAGTAGAAGTAAATAGCTTTTTGTGTGCGTCTTCATGATGTTGATATGAGAAGAAATGGACTAAGAAAGGTGAATTAGAAAGAAGCGACAACAGTGAGGCGACCTGTTAGGGTAGCATCGTCGTTGGCGTCATCCTTGTCAAAAATGAGGTTTGGGATAATTTCAATGCCCTTTTCTGGCATGAAACTATAGCCCAAGATCAGCCAATTATTTTGTGTGGTGTCTCCGACGTTATCTCTATCCAAGAGATCGAAGCGAGCTATAAGGCGCTGGGTTTCTTTTACTTGGTAAAACCCAAAGAATGACGCACCAATACGGGTGTCCTTATCGTCGGCTGAATCGATCGTTTTCGGATTTACGAAACCTTCAACGCCGAGCTTCAATTTGCTCATAGAATAACCAACAAACAGGTTTCCGGAAACTGAGCTACCTCCCTGAAACTGGTAGTAGTCGCCGCCAAGAGAAAGTTTTAGTTCATTTGTTGGATAAAATTCAAGCTGGCCATATAGTCGTTTAAATTTGTCTGTTTCCGCTTTGCCACCTGAATTATTAGCAAACATAAGTCCGTATTTCACTTTCCCATTGGAGGTCAAAGGGCCGTTAAAGCCAACGCCCATATCTCTTGAACTAGCAACCTTTCCACGATCCATGATGGTCTTTTCAAGGCCACGGTGACCCCACTGTTTTTCTGAAACGGTCCACATAGGAGGAGAACTAACACCAAAAGTAATGTTGTGTCCATCGCCGAAGGCATTCTTCCATCTGACATAAAGATCTTTGATAAAAACTGCTGGTTTTCCGTCGCTAGCTACAGTTTTGTCTGTTGCTTCAAATCGAACACGACCGTCGAACTTTTCAGACAATTTAAAATCTGAAGTCAAATAGACCCTTCTGAAATCAAATCCGTTTTCGCCATCATTTTCTCCGTTAGGAGAGGCAAGAGTATAAGAGTAATCTGAAAAAATGGTGCCGCTCAGTTTTACACTGGTTTGGCCATTTGCGGCGGACGCGACCAGCATCATCAAGATTAACACAGGCCATACGAAGGAATTATTCCTATTCATTGGTAACTCGATAGTAAAATGGGGGTGACTACCATTCCTATTAAGTAGGAAATGATATGCAAGTGTACACCGCCTATGTTATTATACTGTTAACATATTGTGTGAGAAGGATGAAGATGCGGATTTCGACGCATTTACCTCAAATCGATTTAAAGGCATAAACGGATCCGTTGAGCGAATAGACAACACTCCTGCCTGCGTCTATTCCTAAATAAATTATTGCAGAGGTTGCGATGAACAATTACTTTTGTCTCAATAAATTTGCTGAGAAACGCACCAGTTATTACGAACAGTACAGAAGGAATGCCTACAGAAATGACAATCTTTCGATCAAACCCTTTTCTGAAAAAGGCAATCTTTGACAGGTTACTTGATACATGAAATAATGCTGTAATTCCCAACACAGAATGGAAATCTAAGAAGTACCTGGCGATAACTTTTTCAATTCAAAAAGATCTTTTCTACGGTCTCTTAGGTTGCGAACGGCTCCGAATTGGTTCAATTCTCTCAGTAAATCTATATCAACATCTGCAATTAGAATCATTTCGGTATTGGTTGTGGCCTCTGCTTTTATTCCATTAGCTGGAAAAGCAAAATCGCAGGGGGTAAAAACCATGGATTGGGCGAATTGAATATCCATATTGTGGACCTTAGGCAAATTGCCGACACTTCCTGCTATAGCTACGTAACATTCGTTTTCTATGGCGCGTGCCTGTGCGCAGTGGCGAACTCTTGAATACCCGTTTTGGGTGTCCGTTAAAAAAGGAATAAATAAAATGTCCATTCCTTCATCTGCCAAAATCCTACTTAATTCTGGAAACTCTGAATCATAACAAATAAGTATCCCGATTCGTCCGCAGTCCGTTTCAAATGTCTTTAACTCACTCCCGCCTTGCATTCCCCAGACTTTTGCTTCATCAGGTGTGACATGAAGTTTTTCGTACCGCTCCGTTGTTCCGTCTCGTTTGCATAGATAACCTACATTGTAAAGTAAGTTGCCCACCAATTCAGGCATGCTTCCAGTAATGATGTTGATATTATATGAGATAGCAAACTCAGAAAATTTTTGCACAATTTCTGAAGTATGTTTGGCCAGTTCCCTAATAGAGGCTGATTCTGAAAGGTGATTATTGTCCGCCATTAAGGGGGCATTAAAGAACTCGGGGAAAACCGCAAAATCTGATCTGTAGCCAGATACAGCATCAACAAAATATTCTGCTTGCTGCATCAACTCGCCCAAGTTTT
>CALFHN010000095.1 GCA_937876355.1 uncultured Bacteroidota bacterium
TTTGCCGTCCACACTCCACGAAAATGGACCATGCCCCCCCCACGAGTACCATCTCTACTTCTTCAAATGAAAGGCCCTGATCCACGAAATACTGAACGATTTCGTTGCCCGTCTCAATTTCGTAATTGCCATCTATTCGAGCATCAGACATAAGGGGTGTGCATGGCACTGGGACAGTCAGATGATCAGCATGCGTTGTGCCGTAAACGGGAATGGATCGCAGGGCTTGTGCCCAAGCGACTGCATGAGTCGAGTGGGTATGACAGATGGCTCCTATGGTGCCAAACTCCCGATATAAAACGCCATGCGTGCTGGTGTCTGAAGAAGGTCTGTAAGCGCCTGTGACGATATTTAAATCAAGGTCCACCAAGACCATGTCCTTGGCTTTAAGGCTCGCATAAGGGATTCCAGAAGGTTTTATAGCAAAAATTCCGGCATTTCGGTCGAGTACGCTGGCGTTTCCAAAAGTTGCCACTACGAGCCCCGCATTGTTCAAGGCCTGGTTGGCCTCCCAGGCTTCCTGCTGCAAGTCTCCAAAATTATGTGTTGATGTAGTCAAAATAATATTTGAAACGTTTCAATAAATTGAATATACTGAATTTGATCGTGTTGCTCTATTGAAATAATCGCTTCCATTTGGGCCTTTTATCACTTTTTTCTGGCTTCTTCTATGGTTTGTCGAACCAAGTTCTTCTTACTTATTGTCCTACTCGCACCTATTTCTGGGTTTATTCCGGCTATGGCGCAGCCTTTGACGGAAGATAATACGTGGTCGAAAGCTCCAAATGCCATTCCAAACGCAATTCCAAACGCAATTGCGCAACAGGTTTACGCATTCGCATTGAGCGATGTTCGTCTTTTGGACGGGCCGTTCCTAACGGCAATGAACAAGGACGCCGAGGTTCTGTATTCGCTCGATGCGGATCGGTTGCTGCACGGATTTTTTACCGAATCTGGGCTTGAACCCAAGGCCGAAGGGTACGGAGGATGGGAGCGGGACGGGCTTGGTGGGCATACGCTGGGGCATTATTTGTCGGCTACGTCTATGTATTTCGCTGCATCTGGCGATGCTAAAATTGCACCACGCATTGAGTACATCGTCTCGGAAATGGCTCGAATTCAAGCCACAAGGGGTGACGGTTACGTTGCTGCGATTCCAGGGGGCAATGAGCTGTGGGCCAAAGTTCGCGCTGGGGACATTACTACTTCGGGGTTCCGCCTGAATGGGGTGTGGGCGCCGTGGTATACCCTTCATAAACAGTTCGCAGGCCTGTTAGATGCGTACTGGAATACTGGCAATACAGAAGCCTTGCAAGTGGCGAAGGACCTCGCCGAATGGGCCATAGAAATTACGTCCACCCTAAGCGAAGCCGACTGGCAAAAGATGTTGGTGTGCGAATATGGGGGGATGAATGAGGCGCTTGCCAATCTTTATGGTGTCACAGGGGATGCTCGGTACTTAGAATTGAGCCGCAAATTTCACGATACTGCCGTGCTTCATCCTTTGGCTGAGGGTATTCCGGACCTGACGGGGCTCCATTCAAACACTCAAATCCCCAAGATTATTGGCCTCGTTCGGCAATATGAACTAATCGGGGACGACTCCTTGAAGTCAGTCGCCGACTTCTTCTGGCAACAAATGGTCGATGATCATTCGTATGTGATTGGGGGCAACAGTATGGGAGAGTTTTTGGACGAACCCCGTCGCTTAAACGATCGGTTGGATGCGACGACTGCAGAAACCTGCAATACCTACAACATGCTTCGGCTCACGCAGCACCTGTTCACCCTCGGGCCCCGGGCCCGATATGCCGAATACTATGAACGAGCGCTTTACAACCACATTTTGGCATCTCAGGACCCTGACACGGGCATGTTCACCTATTTCATGTCGCTCAAACCCGGCCACTTCAAAACATATTCCACGCCCGAAGGGGCGTTCTGGTGCTGTTTCGGTTCCGGAATGGAAAATCACGTCAAATATGGTGAAGCCATTTATTTTCATGATGATGTGGGGCTTTATGTGAACCTGTTTTCGCCTTCCGAACTGAATTGGAAAGCCAAATCGGTTGTCGTGCGCCAAGAGACCCGTTTCCCAGATGAAGGCAGTACCCGATTCGTGATTTCGACAGAATCCCCAACGAGATTCACCTTGCGTCTTCGGCATCCATCGTGGGCCAGTGAGGCCCCTGTTGTGAAGGTCAACGGCGAGATTTTTGGCGATTCGAGCCAACCGGGCAGCTACCTCGAAATTAATCGCATCTTTTCAGATGGCGACGTTGTCGAAATGACGATTCCGATGGGCCTGCGACTGGAATCCATGCCCGATAATCCCAACCGTGTCGCTATCATGTTCGGCCCGATTGTGCTTGGCGGGACCCTGGGAACGGAAGGAATGCCCATTGGCGGTCCATTTTCAGATAGTGATACGGCGTTTATCGAAGAGCCGACTCCCGAAGTGCCCGTGTTTGTGACCAATACCGGAGCGCTCGAAGATTGGATCAAACCGATTGCGGGGGACCCTCTAACGTTCCACACGATTGGGGTTGGACGTCCAAATGACGTTGTCCTGAAGCCTTTCTACCGCATTCATCGGGAACGTTACAGCATCTATTGGGATGTGTTTGACGATTCGGGTTGGGAGGCAGAGCAGCAAGCGTATCAGGCGTCCCGCCTGGCGCAACGTGCGCTGGATGAGTCCACCGTTGAGGCTGTTAGATTAGGCATTATGCTAGTCGAACAAGAGCATCATTTCGAAAGTGATGCGTCTACAGCGGGCGTGGCCTTTGGCAAAAAATTCAGGGAAACAGGTCCTAAAGGTTGGTTTGAGTTTGATATCGCCGTAGATCCAACGGCTTCAAACGAACTGACGTGTACGTTCTGGAGTGGTGATTCAGCGAACATACCTTTTGATATTTCGGTGAGTGGTACGATCGTCGCGTCACCAAAGCTAGAGAAGAGTCTGCCAGCACAATTTTACACAGGAAAATTTGCGCTCCCACCAGGTCTCACGAGAGGCGCGACTAACGTGAGATTGCGATTTTCAAGCCGTGATCGGGGCCGAGTAGGCCGGATTTTTGAATGCCGATCGCTCAAAATCGGTTTGTAGGTACTCCAAATTTCCTTTCCTATCACTCCTTTTCATATGCGCCGAAAAACGATAAAAGATGTTGCTCAAGAGGCTGGAGTTTCCATCGGGACCGTTTCGGCCGTTTTAAATCGACGTGATTCGGTACGGCTCGTAACTCGGAAACGAGTACTCAAGATTATGGACTCGCTGAATTATCGGCCCGTCGAAGCTGCGCGAAGGCGATTGGGCTCCCCTAGGGAAAAAACGCTCGGACTTGTAGTTAAGGAAATCCACAATCCCTATTTCGCAGACATTATTGTGGGAGCGCAAGAGGAGGCTCGAAAGCACGATTTTCGTCTTTTGGTGATGAGTTCAGAACAAGTATTTTCTCGCGAAGTCGATGCCGTTAGAGTGCTGGTGGCCAAAGACATAGATGGTCTGATTATTAATCCACTGTTGGAGTTGGGCACTCTATCATCCCATTTTCAAGATTTGGAGGCGAATAACATTCCATTTGTAATGATAGAAGGTCTTTCGGGTGATGTGTCGACCGCGTCAGTCGTGGATATTGATAATGAGCGGGGTGCATTTGACGCCACAATGCATCTTCTTGAAGCCGGTCATACGGAATTGGTGCATTTGGCCGGACCAAAATATTCGCAGCATTCCTCGGAGCGTAGCGCCGGCGTGCTGCGCGCCGCCCCAGGCGCGCGCATTGTACACGCCGGCGCTACCCTTGAAGACGGCTTCAACGCCGTTAGAGACCAACTCAAAGGGTGTTCATTCACTGCGTTGGTGTGCTACAACGACCTCGTGGCCATTGGCGCCATGCGCCAGCTTATGGACCAAGGGCTTTTGGTCCCCAAAGATGTCTCCATCGTCGGCTTTGACGATATCGATGTGGCATCCTACTTAGGCGTCCCGCTCACCACGGTTCGTATTCCAAAACGAGAGATGGGGAGGCAGGCTGCGGCCATCGCCATTGAACAAATTCATTCAACAGAAGACTCCAAAAGTAGGCGTATCCTTTTGGACGCTGAACTAATAGTGCGATCAAGTACGAGAAAGAGATAAAAGCATGAACAAACCAATTCGCCCGGTCACTCTAGGAGTAATCGTCGGCAATCGCGGTTTTTTTCCAAAACATCTTTGTGTTTCGGGTAGGGAACAGGTCTTGGCGACCCTCAAAGAACTGGGAATTAATGTGGTCATTGTCCCAGAAGCGGACACGTCTCACGGCGCAATCGAAAGCCTGACAGAGTCGCGCATTTGCGGTGACCTGTTCAAATCACATCGAGACGACATAGATGGAATTCTGGTTACGCTTCCCAACTTTGGAGATGAACGAGCCGTTGCTAATACCATTCGGTTTTCGGGACTCAACGTGCCGGTGTTGGTGCATGCGTTTAAGGACGTGACCTCAGAAATGTCGATCGCGTTTCGAAGAGACAGTTTTTGTGGGAAGATGTCGGCGTGTAACAATCTGCGACAATACGGTATTTCATATTCGCTCACATCCGAGCACACGATGGATCCGTCTTCGCCCGAATTTAAGCAAGATCTAACTGATTTTGCAGCGGTCTGCAGGGTTGTGAAGTCTATTCGAGGAGCCCGATTTGGACAGATTGGCGCTCGACCAGCCGCATTCAACACCGTTCGATATAGCGAAAAGTTGCTCGAGCGCTCCGGAATCAGTGTCGAAACACTGGATTTATCAGAGCTTTTGGGCTGGATTAAGCCTATGACGGACTCGGACGCCATCGTAAAGTCCAAACTGGAAGAAATTAGATCCTATACCGAGACCAGTCGAATTCCGGAGGATCGGCTCATCATGCAAGCCAAGTTGGCTGTGGCCATCGACCGATTTGTAAACGAGCATGAACTCGACGCTACCGCTATTCAGTGCTGGACGGCGCTCCAAGAATTTTACGGGGTCGTTCCATGTACGTGTATGAGCATGATGAGTAATAACCTCATGGCTAGTGCTTGTGAAGCCGATGTTGCCGGGGTTTTAAGTATGTTCGCGCTCCAACAGGCCGCCCTCAAACCAGCGGCTTTGCTCGATTGGAACAACAACTTTGGTGACGACCCCAACAAAGGTGTGGTCTTTCATTGCTCGAATTTGCCCAAGGCCTTCTTTGCTGATCACCAAATGGATTACCAAGAAATCATTGCCGGCTCTGTCGGGAAGGAAAATACGTATGGTACGATTGTGGGCCGTGTTGCCGCAGGGCCGTTTTCCTATGCTAGAGTTACCACCGACGATATCCAGGGCCGCATTCGGGCCTATGTAGGCGAAGCCCATTTCACCGAAGACACGTTAAAAACGTTTGGTGGATACGGTGTTTTTCAAGTCAATAACCTTCAAAAACTGCTTCAGTACATCTGTAGCGAAGGTTTTGAGCACCATGTAGCGGCTACTCGGGCTAACGTTGCGCATGTGCTGAAGGAAGCCTTTGAAAAGTACATGGGCTGGGAGGTCTACCACCATGCGTGAGCGGTTTTCCCTCGGCATTGATTTTGGAACCAATTCGGTGCGGGCACTCATTGTCAGCACGTCAACTGGGCAAGAAATAGGGACGGCCATCGCGCCGTATGCCTCAGGGAAAGACGGCATTGTATTGGACGCGGCGAGGCCTGATTTGGCTCGCCAAAACCCGCAGGATTATATAGAGAGCATGGTGGCCTGTGTTCATGGTGCCATTAAGGACGCCTATGGCGCCCAAGATGCCCAAAGTAGCGGCCATGGCAGTGGACGACAAAGGGGTGGACAGGCTGGCGGCGCTGAGGGTGTCCGGGATGCCCAAAGTGGCGCGCAAGGTGCCCGAAATGCTCAAAGTGGCGCCTATGGAGCCAATCTTGCGGCTCAAAGTGGCGCACATCGTGCTATTGGTGGCGCGGTAAGTGGTGAAAATGGCGCCGGACATATCAAAAGTGGCGCGCAGGATGCTCGTCAGGTCAGTGGGTCCGCTGCTTTTGACCCGGCAAACATTATTGGCATTGGGATAGACACTACGGGCTCGACCCCAATTCCCGTGGATTTAATGGGGGTACCGTTGGCTTTCGACCCTCGCTTTTCGAATCGTTTGGCCGCCATGGTGTGGCTCTGGAAGGACCATACGGCGCATGCGGAAGCGGCAAAAATCACGGCTGAGGCTGGCGCAACTGAGGCTAGCGCGCCTCCTTCAACAGCCCCAAACTACCTTGCAAAATGCGGGGGTGTGTATAGTTCGGAGTGGTTTTGGGCGAAAATATGGCACTGTTTGACTGAAGACCCAGAGGTATTTGCCGCTGCGTACACGTGGGTAGAGCACGCGGACTGGATCCCGGCGCTCTTGACGGGTACGGACCATCCATCCAGGCTGAAACGGGGCATCTGTGCCGCCGGCCACAAAGCCCTATTTCATACTGATTGGGGGGGATATCCCGAGGCGCAGTTTTTAGACCGACTCGATCCCGCGCTTACTCGTTTGCGGGAGACGCTTCCAGATAAAGCGTATTCAATTGGAGATGCTGCTGGGGATTTAACCGAGCAGTGGGCGGCTCTGCTGGGGCTCAAGCCAGGAATAAAAGTGGCCATTGGCGCCTTTGACGCACATCTAGGCGGAGTAGGATCGGGGGTTGAGCCGGGTACTTTGGTAAAAATCATAGGTACCTCTACTTGCGACATCATGACCGCTCCGCTGTCAGCAAATCTACCCGACATTCCGGGATTGTGCGGCATTGTGCCCGAATCGGTCCTTCCGGGTAGTTATGGTCTGGAAGCCGGCCAATCTGGTGTGGGCGACATTTTTAATTGGTTCGTGGACGTGGTACGACCAGAAGGCGTAAGTCATGATTCACTTACGGCCGAAGCAGAACAACAGAAACCGGGCCAGAGCGGTCTTTTGGCACTGGACTGGCTAAGCGGAAACCGTACGGTTCTGGTCGATCAACGTCTTTCGGGCCTCATACTGGGGATGAATACGCATTCTACCCCGGCTCACATTTACCGGGCGCTCATCGAAGCGACGGCTTTTGGGGCGCGGACCATTATTGATCGTTTTGAAGCCTATGGCATTGAGGTCAAAAGGGTCGTCAATTGCGGCGGAATTTCGGCAAAAAACAAGCTATTGTTGCAGATTTATGCTGACGTTTTGAATCGTCCCATGTTTATTTCAGGCAGCAACCAGACGTGTGCACTGGGCGCAGCCATCGCCGGGGCAGTAGTAGCTGGAGCGGAAACTGGTGGCCATTCCGACTTCCCACAAGCCATTCGTGCGATGACGCGCGTTTTACCAGAGCACTTCAAACCCATTCCGGCTAACGTAGCTACCTACAACGTGTTGTTTGAAGTCTACTCTCAGCTACACGATGCTTTTGGCGTTGCAGGTACCCAGAGCAATCTGTCCGAGGTTATGAAAACGCTTCTTAACCTCCGCGATGAAGTCAATCAAACGGCCTAAAACCCCCTCAAATCATCCATTACCCTCAGTAAAATGACACCTATCGATTGGATTATTATCGGAGCCTATTTTCTGATCATTGTGGCCATTGTGTGGTGGTCTTCCCGGAGCCAAGCGACGACGACAGATTATTTTTTGGCGGGTCGAGATATCGGATGGTTTGCAGTCGGAGCCTCACTTTTCGCATCCAATATCGGCTCAGAGCATATCGTGGGGCTGGCTGGTAGCGGCGCTACCAACGGAATGGCACAGGCGCATTGGGAACTCCATGCGTGGATAATGATCATGCTTGCGTGGGTGTTTGTGCCTTTTTATTACCGAGCCGGGGTATTTACGATGCCCGAGTTTTTGGAGAAGCGATTTGATTCACGTTCTCGGTGGGTGCTTTCCATCGTTTCGCTTGTGGCCTACATCTTGACTAAAGTCTCCGTTACCGTCTACGCCGGTGCGTTGGTATTTCGTACCCTGCTTCCCTACACATTTGGTACGCCGGACAATGCGTTCTGGGTTGGAGCCATTACGACGGTGGTTTTGACAGGGATTTATACCGTTTTTGGGGGCCTCAGAGCCGTGGTTTATACCGAAGTCATGCAAACGGCATTGCTCCTCATAGGGTCTGTTTTCATCACCTATTTCGGCCTATCACTTTTAGGAGGCTGGGGTGAGTTAAAGATGATCATCGGCCAGAACAGCGACCAATTTGCCCTTTGGCGGCCCAATAGTGATCCCGATTTCCCGTGGTTAGGGGTTCTGATCGCATCTCCTATCATCGGAATATGGTATTGGTGTACGGATCAATATATCGTGCAACGAACGCTTTCGGCGCGATCGCTCACCGATGCCCGAAGGGGCGCCATATTTGGAGGGTTTTTGAAGGTGTGGCCCGTCTTCATCTTTCTGATTCCAGGCATGATTGGGTACGCTCTTCAAACAAAAGGCCTTCTGCCTATTCCCTTGGACGAAAATGGTAACGTGTTGGGCGACATGGTCTTCCCATCGATGGTTGCCAACCTCCTACCCGTTGGTCTAAGAGGTTTAGTGGTCGGAGGATTGCTGAGCGCGCTTATGAGTTCGTTAGCATCACTTTTCAACTCATGCGCAACCCTCTTCACCGTTGATATCTACGAAAAGCTCCGTCCTGGTAAAACGCAGAGTCATTTGGTTAAGGTCGGACGTATTGCAACCGGCGTCGTCGTTGGGTTTGGGCTCCTCTGGATACCCATCATGAAGCAGATTTCTGAAGGAAATAACGGCCTATACGATTATTTGCAGAACGTGCAAGGATTTCTAGCACCCCCCATCACAGCGGTATTTTTGTTGGGGATCTTCAACAAACGGATCAACGCAGATGGTGCTTTTTACGGCCTAGTTGTTGGGTTTATCATCGGTATGTTCAAACTGACTGTTCAAACTATGACTCAAAGCGGTTCGATCGATTCAAGTACGATGCTGGGCACTTTGGGGTCGTTCAACGCATATTATTTTTCCGGAGTTCTATTCCTGTTTTCGGTCATTTTGATCATCGTCGTTTCTTATATGACCGTTGCTCCTACAGCCGCAAAAGTTGAAGGATTGACGTTTGGTTCCGTAACAGATGCTCAAAAGGCAGAAAACCGCGCCAGCTGGGGGTGGAAAGAAGTCGCGGGCACAGGTGTCGTTCTGGGATTGGTGGTCGCCGTATACGTGTACTTCAGTTTTTGGCTATAACGCTGAAGCAGCCTCGCTCAGCTCTAGGTAAAAACCCGGACTATTCTTCGTCCTTAAACATATTACCAACAAAAGCAGATACGACCGCAATGGCAGCTGCGACGCCTAAAATTAGAGGGACACTGGGTTCAGCCACTAAGGTCGCCATTAAGGGCATAGCCGGAATGGTGAACATGGGAAGGGCCCAGCCCAGAAGGGCTTTGTTATCGTAATTCATATAGTTTGTCTTACTGGTTATGCGCCAAATATAGGAAGGACCATACAGGTATTAAATACCGGATGTGTTGAAGTTCTGTGTATTTAGCTCCTCGGATTCTGTATTCTGGGAAGGGTATGGTTCAGCCACCCCACTAAACGACCATGAACAACTGTTAAAAATTCTGTTTACATCTTTTTGATAGGATTGATGTTTTTGGGCTGCAACTCGAACTCCGATATCATCAATAAACAAGACGTATTCGATCGATACGCTGGTGGGACAGTCGAGACAGAGAATGTTATACCGAACGAATTCCGTTTATAGAAACTCCGGATTCGTCCATTAACGAAGTCTACTACTACCGATGGGAGGTGCTTGGGACCCACCTCACGTATGGCTCTCCCGCGACGAAGGCTGCCGCGTCTTTTAAAAAATCACGCTCCTTCCGAACCCTTGCCAATTCACGTTTGAGAGCAGCCATTTCTTCGTCACGTGCCTTTCCTTCCTTCTCAAACTCCTTATACCAACGCGCTAGCATTCCGTAGTTGATGCCAAGCTCTTTGGCAACCTGAGACCGGACTACGCCAGGGCTTGATGCCAATTGAACGGCTTCCTAGGCGATGGTCCATCGCCGTGAATTCCTTTGAATATTTTCTTTTCGTTTGCATGAATCACCTCCGAGACTGATCTGACCCCGAAAAAGGTCTTTTTGGTTCTAGAAAAGCCAGAATTCGTGTTGATCTCTGAACGGAGATTATTAGTTCGTCTTTTTTGGGAATATGGCAATTCGGTCTTGATGGTATTGCTCGGGATCTCTCATCCTCGTGAGGAAAATTCGGCGCATGACAAGTAGATGTTGCGGACTCGCTGGAATTACAGGTTTCTGTAGATTCGATTTTGAGGGTTTACTAAATGTGAATACCCCTCGCTGTTCGTCAATTAATTGCTTCGGAATGGGACCCTATTTAAGCTTAGACGGACAAATTCCGAGCCTTTTGTTGTACCTATGATGTACCTATAACACAAAACCCCATGCAGTACAATGACTTACATGGGGTCCTAGTGGGCAATACTGGACTCGAACCAGTGACCCTCTGCTTGTAAGGCAGATGCTCTAACCAACTGAGCTAATCGCCCTCTTCGATGAATAGCCTCTTATCAGAAACATATCCATCATTGCCGCACTTTCTGTGGCCCCTCTTTAATACAGAATGTCCAACTGAGTTTCCTTTAAAACGAGTTTGAAACTATATTTAGAATAGCCTACAAAATTACGCTAGTATTTTATGAATGTCAACTTGAGTTGTTGATATCTCTTTCGCTTTGTGTATCTTTGTAGTCTACGCCATTTAGAAACGATACCCCCGTGTCGTTTTCCTCGGAATCGAGCTTTTTTAGCTCACAAGTAGTTAAAATCCTGGCCGGGATTTGTAGTAAGAATAAAAATGAAACGTACGTATCAGCCAAGTCGCCGAAAACGCGCAAACAAACACGGATTTCGTTCACGTATGGCGACCAAAAATGGTCGTCGTGTATTAGCAAGACGCCGTGCGAAAGGAAGAATTAACTTATCGATAAGTGATTCTAAGCCAGGAAAATAGTCTGAACTTTGCCCAACTCCCCGGAAAGTAGTCGTTCGGGGCAAGAACGATGGTCGTTTCCCAGATCCCATCATCTGAAACGGAAACGTCTTATAGAGCCGCTTTTTAATCGAAATGATCGAAGTGTTCATTCCGTGGCGGCAGGATCTGTTCGCATAGTTTACCGCCTTGTTCAGGATCAGGAAGCTGACATTCCAGTTTCGTTTCAAATTGGTGTCGCAGTTGGCAAATCAACAGGATCTGCCGTTATGCGTAACCGAATTAAGCGCATAATTCTGGAGTCGATTCGTTTAAATCAAAACGTGTTGCACGGCTTTTTGGATAGTCAGGAAGAGCTTTTCACGGCAATGGTCATTTTCAGGGGAAATGGGTCAGATTTATCTGGAACACCCCGGGACGTGGTTAGATGTCTAGAGGACCTGAAAAGAGAGTTCAATAAATGACTTACTTCACGTCCATATTCGGCTCCAAAGGTTATCTGACCTTCGGTCACATAACCAAAGTCTGGTTCATGACTGCTCGAATTGCCCAAAACGGAACAGTACCCACACGTTTCCGTACCGCCACACCACCCACCCGTTTTCCATTTCTTTACGAGGCTCACCTTGGATAGAAACGTCCTTACAGCCACTGTGCTAATCGCCCTAATTATGGTCGTTTGGCTGACTTGGCTCGCTCCGGAGACGGCGCCTGTTCAGGATACTCTAGTATCGACCGATTCTTCCGAAGTTTTTTCGCCACAAGAGTTCGTCCAAGAAGCCGCACCTTCGGTTGGGACGGTAGCTCTACTTGCAGCAGACGATACAACTTTTGTTCGTGGTCAAATAGGTTCTGAAAAGCTTGTTCGGGTTGAAACAGATCTCTATACGGCTATCTTTTCTAATAAAGGCGGGACGATAGTCTCCTTCGAGTTAAAGGAATACCACAAATTCGAAAGTGAGTTAGCGGTAAACATGGTCGACACCACCAAGAGTGGCGCGCTGGCCGTTATGTTTACTTCTCAGGGAAATCGCAATTATGATACAAGGGCCTTCATTTTCACTCCAGACACATCTAGAGATGTGGTAGAAGTGACGAGCGGCCCCAAGACGCTCACATATAAGGTGGGAATTGGAGAGGGGTCAATGTCCCTTCAATACACGTTCACTCCGGGTTCCTATGAGGTTGGGCTGTCTGTTATTCATGACAATCCAGACTCTTTTCAGACTCAGGATGGGTATGAGTTGACTTGGATTGGTGGAGTACCCTTCACAGAGGGAAATCATGAGGATGAAGGCTTAAAATCCGGAGCATTTGCCAGAAGTGGCGGTGAAGTCGAATCTGTGGACTTGATCAAGGATGCGTATCAAGAGCAAACCTTGAATGGATCGGTAGATTGGATTGCTGTCAAGAACAAATATTTCGCCGTCGCGATTATGGCCGATGTGCCAACGCGCGGTTCGGAATTGGTGGGTGAACGGGTTGGTGAGGTTTCTGACACATACTTGCGCCATGATTATTTGGCGAGTCTGGAAGTGGCTGCCCCCGGAGTCAATCCTGATACATTTAGGATGTATCTCGGTCCTATTATCTACAAAAACTTTAGTGCGTACGATAGAAATCTGTACGATATGGTCGACTATGGTTGGGACTTTTTTGAGATCGTGACACGTCCCCTTGCCAAGTTCATTTTCATCCCCGCATTTACGTATATGCACGATGTCATACCGAGTTATGGCCTCGTCATCATTCTCCTCGCATTGCTGATTAAGGTTGTTCTCCATCCTCTTACTCGTTCGTCGTTTAAGAGTATGGGCAAGATGCGCGAACTGCAGCCTAGAATGGAGGCGATTAAGGAGAAATTTGCTGACAATCCAAAGAAGCAGCAAGAGGCCATGATGAAGATGTACAAGGAGACGGGTGTGAACCCGGTGGGAGGCTGCCTCCCCATGCTCCTTCAATATCCGATTATCATCGCGTTGTGGCAGTTCCTTCCTCAGGCCATCGAACTTCGCCAGCAAGGGTTTTTATGGGCGGCAGACCTTTCTGCTCCAGACATCATCCTGAACTTGCCGTTCGATATTCCTCTTTTCGGCAATTATGTCTCCGGGTTTACGTTGTTGATGGGTATTTCAATGGTCTTTCAGATGAAAGTCTCCATGACCAGCCAAAACAACGTCCAGGCTAAGATCTTCACCTATGTGTTTCCAGTGATGATCTTTGTGATATTTAACAAACTCGCAGCCGGTTTGAACCTGTATTATTTGTGTTATAACGTGTTGACGGCTTTGCAGCAAAAATATGTTAATAAACAAATACACGAACATCCAGAAGAGCTCAAAGCCAAAAAGGATGACGGTACAAAGGGCAAAGTTACCGGAAAGGTGATCGGTAAAAAAAGCATCCTCGGTAAGAAGAAATAATTTGGGGCAAGGATAATGGTTGCCCGGGGATATACCACAGGTGAAACTATCGTGGCTCGCGCAACGCCGCGGGGCGCATCTGCGCTGAGTATAGTTAGGTTGTCCGGTCCTGACGCTGTGGCCGTTGCCAATTCCGTATTTGATGGCAAATCCTTGTTGGATGTGGCTAGTCATACGGCATCAGTAGGGTTTTTAAGATCTTCTGTCGGATCGGCCGTTGACCAAGTTGTAGCGTTGGTGTTTCGTGCGCCTCATACAGCTACCGGCGAAGACATCGTTGAGTTTACGTGTCATGGGGGGGACGTTGCTAGCGACGAAGCCATACATCTTCTTACGCGTTCTGGGGCCCGTATGGCTGAGCCTGGAGAATTCACCCTTCGTGCTTTCATGAATGGCAAGGTCGATT
>CALFHN010000096.1 GCA_937876355.1 uncultured Bacteroidota bacterium
CCTCTTTCAATGCACCCTTGATATAGATTGCGTCATCGGAAGTGGCCACAAGGGTAAAGTCGCGAGACCGCTTATTGATCCTTTCGACTCGCTTTGCCACCTCACTGGAAATTTCGATGGTGTTGGCTCCCGCCTGTCTGACGATGCCTAAACCAATCACCATCCGGCCATTTAAAAGCGAATAGGATTCGGCATCCATTGGCGAGAAAAAAACTTCACCTACGTTTTCAATCCGGATGTTGTCACGAATATGGAGACGCTCGACCAAAGTAGGTTCCACTACCGATGCGTAAGCCCGAACAATCAAGTCCTGATCTTTGGATTTGTAACTCCCGGCCGGTATATCGAAACGCGCGTTACGAAGGACTGAGACTACATCCGAAGCGGACACTCGATATCCGGCCATATGGGCCGGGTCCAGCAGGACCCTGAGGACCCGGGGCTGATCACCATCCAGTCGGACGTCGGCCACACCTGATATGGAAAGCAATTCGGGGGCGACATCCTTTTCAATTCGTTTAGCGAGATCCTGCTTGGATAGTGTATTGCTGTATGCGACAAGTTGAATGATGGGGTCAGCATCGTCGTCGGCCTTCAAAACGACGAGCTGATCAATCTCATTGGGAAGTTCCCTCTCGATTCGACTGACTGCTTCCCGGACATCGCTGGCAGCATCATTCAAGTCGATTCCCGCTTCAAACTCAGCGCGCATGCGCATATTATTTTCTTCGCTGGATGACTTTATATTTTTAACACCAGAAACCCGAGCGACCGCGCCCTCAAGAATGCTGGTGATCTCGGTATCCATCGTTTCTGGCGAAGCGCCTTCATAGATTGCGCGAACGGTGACAACAGGTCGATCCACATCCGGAAGTTCGCGGACATCAACTCCCATAATACTCCCAAGGCCCGCCAGCATGATCAAAACGTTTATGACCGTAATTAATACTGGCCTCCGTACTCCTAGGGCGGTCAAGCTGTTACCCATATCCTTCATGGATTTTTCTCTCCCAGTATCAGCACCTCGGTCCCGGGACGTAACCGCTGCACACCTTCGATGACGACTTTTTCTCCTTTGGTAATTTTTCCTTCAAGAAACACTCGACCTGACTGCCGGGAAACCACCCGGGCATAAATTTTTTCCGCTTTGTGTTTTCGGATGACCCAGATAAAAGATCCTGCTCTTTCCCATTGGAGAGAAATTTCCGGTACGGTGGGATAATCATTTCCTGAAATTCTCCAACGGGTGCTGAAAGACATTCCAGGACGAAGGAGGTCTTCATCATTCTGAATGCTGGCACGGGCCAATAAGGTGCGCCGATCGGGATCAACACGGCTTTGTTGAGCCGAAATGTACGCCGAAAAGGTTCGCCCTGGATAAGCCGGCGTCGTTGCGGTAATTTTTTGTTTTTGGGCCTGGACATCCATCAAGGAACCTGCCAGTGCTTCCGGTACCTCAAAGTCGACATGGAGAATTTTGCGGTCGTCCAGACTGGTTATTGGGGTGTTCGTATTCACCCGGTTACCTGGATCGACATTGGGAATCCCCACGACGCCATCAAAGGGGGCTTTTACCAGGCGCTCCTCCACGGCAAGTCTTGCCTGGTCCAGCGTTACCTGAGCCCCTTCAAAATCTGCACGGGCAGAGTCCACCTCACTTTCAGGGACTACCCCCTCTTTAACCGCTTTTTCATATCGGCCCAGAAGGCTGCGTTTATTTTTTAATTCTATCTCCGCCTTTCGTACAGCTAGGACTTCTTCGCGATTGTCAAGGCGTAACAGAACATCTCCCTTTGATACTTTATCCTGGGCTTTAAAAAAGACTTCAAGTACTTCCTCGGAAACTGCTGGGTAAATCTGCACAGACAAGCGTGCCCGACCCGTTCCTAAGGCTTCGAATACACGATTGTTAGGTGTAATAACAACAGGTTGGACAAGGACCTTGACAGCAGAATTCACCGATGCCCGTTTAGAAGGTTTTTTCCCGTTCGTAACCATGAACGAACCAGTTTTTTCAAGAAAAGCACGGATTTTTTGTTTGGAAATATTTTCCAGGTTCGGGAAGGAAAGTAACTGTTGGATGGAAAAACCTTCCTTCTCCATAAATCGACTATCCTGATGTTCCACAAAGAAAAGCCATAGAGCCAGACCTAGAAGGGAGATAAGAATCAGCTTCTTGATAACTCCTGATTTCCTTTTAGGGGCAGGAGGTTTTATAAGTGAGATTTTGATCATGGATGGTGAACTGAGGCCGCCATTTTTGCAATAGGAATGCCTGATATGTTACCAAAATTTAACCTTAGAACCATTAAAAATTAACAACTTTAATATGTTAGGGAATTGTGTGACATAAGGGTGCAGTAAGGTTTTGTTTGGGGGATGAGGGAAATGGACGCAAATTAAACCGAAGAAAATCCCAAACTAAATCAAAATTCATATTGAAGCTATAGAAAGGATAACAAACAAAATCATTGACACATTCCGAAACGACAGTCCATTCGCCTTTAGCAATTGTCTGAGAGCTTGTCACATATGTTGAACTTGCAATACTCTTTTCGATTTCAACAATCTTCTTGGTATCGCTGATAGCTGAATAATCAAACTTTGGGTCTATCAGAATAAGTGTGTAAACGGCATTTATAAAAGGTTCATGACTAGTTAAGAGGTCCTGGAAAGGGCT
>CALFHN010000097.1 GCA_937876355.1 uncultured Bacteroidota bacterium
AGGGCTTTGATCTTTATATATCGTTCGGTGAAAGTGGAATCCGATACTGAACTTTTCCCGAGTCATGGGTATAAGAGTCGTAGAGTTTACGAGCAGTAGCATTTGTAGAATCTGTATTCCAATAAAGCCTAGAAGATCCCGCGACTATTGCAACTTTCTTCACCCCTTCGATTAACAAGCGGCCTAGACCTTGACCTCGCGAATTAGTTGCGACGAAAAGATCCTCGAGGTAACAGTGGTTAACTGGCGCCCAAGTAGAGTTCTGAAAAGAATAGTGCGTAATACCTAGTACTACCCCATCAACTTCTGCCACAAGTCCATACATATTGAAGTTCGAATCCAATAAACGCTTCCAAGTTAACCCACTCTGTTCGGCGGAAAGTTCTGTCTCATAAAACAACAGATAGCCGTCCCAAAGTTTTGACCAAGCAAGTTTGTCACTCTCTTTTAGCTCCCGAATCAAAGGCATGGCAGAAATATACCCAGAACCTGTCCAGAATTAAGTAATCTAGGCATCCGGAAACATTTGGAGTGCACTCGCAGGACATTCTGAAACACAGATTCCACATCCCTTGCAATAATCCAAATCAATTTCATATCCCAATCCTGGCCCGAGCCTCTTTATCGCATTATCCGGACAAACTCCGAAGCAGTTATCGCACTCGAAGCAATTTCCACACGACATGCAACGCCGTGCTTCATATAAGGCAGTCGACTCATCTAATCCTTTAACAATCTCACTGAAATCCTGTACGCGTCGAGCGGCCTCCAATTTTTCACTGATTACATGAGGAGCATCCGTGTAATACCAAGTATTTAGCTCATCTATTGTCACAGGAACTTTTTCCTCACTCGACTTGAAATCAGAGCCACGTAACCAAGCGTCAATATTGCGAGCAGCTTTCTTGCCGTGCCCGATACTCGTTGTCACAGTGCGGTCCGCGAAAACCATGTCACCCCCAGCAAAAATACCGGGGTGTGATGTCATCATTGCCCTATCGACAGCAATAGTTCCATTTGTAACATCTAGATCCGCACTATTTCCCAGTAGTGAAAAATCAACTTCCTGACCTAGGGCCAGAATCAATGAATCTGCCTCTAGGTCTTCAAATTCCCCAGTGGGCTGCGGAAATCCTCTCTCGTCCAACTCCATCTTCTCCACCGTTAATTTCTCGCCATCCATATTACTGACAGTGGAAAGCCACTTGATAAGAATGCCTTCCTCTAGCGCCTCGGTAACTTCGACATCATTGGCCGGAGCTTTATCTCGCGTCCGGCGATAAACAATTATCGCCTCATCGGCTCCAAGACGTTTGGCAGTTCTCGCAACATCCATTGCAGTATTGCCACCGCCATAAATAACAACGCGCCTGCCAAGCGAAGGAGGCGTTCCATTCTCTACGTCGCTCAGAACCGATATGGCATCAAGAATTTTCGCACTCTCCCCGGCAGGAATATATGCTCGCTTACTTAACTGCGCTCCAATTGCGAGAAAGACGGCGTCGAAAGAATCCATTTCATCATGGACATCTTCTACTCTCGTATTGAGTTGAAATTGCACACCCATTCCAGCGATTCGATCGATTTCAGCATCCAAAATTTCCCGAGGAAGGCGATACTTTGGGATTCCGTATCGCATCATTCCGCCCGGGGCATGTGTGGCATCTTTTATAACTACGGCATGTCCCGACCTCCTCAAATGGTAAGCAGCAGATAAACCAGCTGGTCCTGCACCGACAACTAAAACTTTGAAACCAGATTCACTAGTTGGGCCGGGTATTCTCCAACCGTGCTCTATCGCGTAGTCCCCCAAAAACCTTTCTATCGAATTGATCCCGACGGCCTCGTCTAATTCGCCACGATTGCAAACATTTTCACATGGGTGATAACAAACCCGGCCCATGATCGCTGGAAAGGGATTTTCCTTTATCAATTCTTGCCATGCTGGCTCATATGACCCGTCCTCGGCGATGTATAACCAATTCTGGATATTTTCGCCTGCTGGACAAGCCGCGTTACATGGAGGCATTCGATGTACATACTCCGGATGCTCTACGCGCCAAGACCCAGTGTGATTGGCAAGACTCGAGCCAAC
>CALFHN010000098.1 GCA_937876355.1 uncultured Bacteroidota bacterium
TTCCAAGTAGGTTGACTAAAACTTGTCGAAGCCTCTGGCTATCTCCCACAACCATTTGAGGAAGGTCTTCGTCTATCAAAAACGAGACATCTAGACCCTTTTCGGCAGCCGGTCGTGAAATCAGTGAAATCGAATCTTCAATGCACAAGGACAGATCAAATTCCTCACTCTCCAAGGAAACCGCGCCCGCTTCAATTTTTGAAAAATCCAAAATGTGATTGACCAAACCAAGCAAAGACTCACCGCTAGTCCGAATGACATCCACGACTTCTTTTTGGTCTGTTCTCATCTCTTCGGTGAAAAGAAGGCTTGTCATGCCAATAATGCCGTTGAGTGGAGTCCGAATTTCATGGCTCATGCTGGCTAAAAACTCAGCTTTTCGCTTCGACGCCAATTCCGCATCCAATTTTGCAGAACCAATGTTCAAAATGGCTAAATCCAGCTGCTGTGTTCTAGATTCTAGTTCGTTTGCATATTGCTGAATAGCTTCTTTCGATTCTTGAAGGTTTTTTTCAGCCACTTTTCTTCGTTGAACCTGGTCAGACACCTCGTCAAAGGCAGACAATAACTCGGCAATATCTCCTGTTTCACCTTCGGACATTTTTTCGACATCTTCCCCATCTGCAACCCGTCGGACAACATTTCGTAAATTTTCTAGTGGTTTCAATACGCCATGGGCAATTTTCATCGAGTACGCAATCCCTAAGATGAAAGCGAACATAATCAGGCCAAGAGCAGACCAAAGGTAATTTCTAGCTCTTATTTGTTCTGCGGCGGTGACTTCTTGCAGCGTCCCACCGATGGCTTCACGGAAATAACTAAGCTGTTCACGAGTCCAGTCGGTCCGCTCCCTCAGAGAAACAAGTTTGTCAAAATTATGCTGATATTCAGAAAGATCTGTAAAAAGTAGAGCCTTGTCGCTCTCGCGGACATCCCCCTTATCCAGCTCTTTCATCATTCGATCAATGCTGAAGTGAAATTCGGTAACAGAATCATCCCGACCCCGCAATAGAAATTCCTGTTCTTGTCGTCGAGCTTCGAGATGAGCTACTAATGCTTTTGTTTGGCCGATTTCGTTGAGTTTACTCTCAATTCGAGCTGAAAGAACCTTTATTTGTCCTTCGATTCCATCATTTTCTCCGAAGCCTTGCTCTTGGAAGATGGCAATCAGATTGTTTATGGAATGCAAGTACATAAGTACTTCATTATGAAGCCGTTGGTAGTTCTTTGCTCGAATTCCTTCTTCGACAAGTTTGTCGGCTTGTCGGAGAATCATTTCCGTCTCCTTCGCATCTGACGGATCACGGGTGATGATAAAGTCGCGAACGTAAGAATTAGCCAGTAGAATAGTGCGTTCTAGATCGCGGACGTGGTCGCGCTCTTCGGATGCCGAAATCGACATAAATGCAAGCGTCAACACCGTAAATGATACGATGAAGACAATAGTTACCAGCGTAACCGTTTTTCCGTATAGAGATATAAGTTTTGCCATTCCGACTGGGATATTGAGTACTGGCGAAATACTCGATTCCATTAAATAATCGGCAAAACAAACTCCAAATTAAGCGATCAGAGTATAAAACGACCAGAATCGAAATCAAGTCTTCAAAAGCACCGACTAAAACAGCTCCGGATGCTTGGCAGTAAATGAATTGTAATGGACTTTTAATGCGGACACATCGGCTTCAAAATCATCCGAAACCTCGTAAAGTGGACCAAAATGCATCGTTTTTCGTCCGAAATCCACACCTACTAATAAAAGCGGTACACCCGCCGCCCGTGCAATCCGGTGAAACCCAGGTTTCCACTCGGCCACTTTTGACCGGGTCCCTTCTGGAGACAAACCAAAAATAAACGCTTCGTTTTCCTTAAATCCATTCAAAACATCACGAAATAATGCCCCCGGGCTCGACCGATTGACAGGGATTCCTCCGAAATGTCGTAGCCAAGTTCCAAAAGGGCCCACAAAAATGGTGTGTTTTCCTATCCATCTCACCTTCAGGCCGAGCGTAAAGAGACACAATACACCCATTACAAAATCCCAGTTTGACGTGTGCGGACCTGCAATCATGACCATTTTGGGCTCATCGGGGATCGAACCAGTAATTCTCCACCCCATTAGGCCGAGAACTGCAGCAAATATCCGTTGAGACAGCCGCCCTCCACGACGTGGAATGCGCGAGCCTATCGGAATAACGTCTATCAATTCACTCATTTGACGACAAGAGTCTTCCAAAATGTTTCGGCTTCTTCAGCCAAATCGCTTTCAGATCCATTATTGTAAATCACACAGGTGGCTCCGGCAGCATACTCCTCATCTGTTGGTTGAGCCGTGATCCTGGCCTCAACTTGCTCCTTTGTTAAACGACTTCGCTCGATCACGCGATTTACCCGTATTTCCTTGTCTGCCACCACACTAACGATCAAGTCAAGATCTTTCCGAGCAATACTATTGGGCAAGATCGCAGCTTCCCGGATGAAGGCAGGTAATCCCCTTTTTTCTGCCTTATTAGATTGTTCTAAAAAGGCTCTTTGGACGACAGGATGAACAATTTCACCGATCGTGTCAAGTACGTTCTGATTTGAAAACGCCAATTCTGAAATGAATGCACGATTGAGCTTTCCATCTGGCAAAAACGTTTTAGCCCCCATTAGGCTGACTAGCTGTTTTTTAACACCTTCCTCTGACTCCATAATTCGCGTGGCCTCGGAATCTGCATTGAAAATTTCCGCCCCATAACGCCCCATAAACGTACAAAACGTCGATTTACCGCTGCCGATACCACCTGTTACACCGATTCGCTTCATCGTTTACCTGTTTACCATGTCCATCTTATGGATACCGAAAGGTTCGGAATTACACTTTTTTGCCCTTTTTTGGCTGCTTTTTTGATCGTTGGGCCGAGGCCCTCCGGAAGTTCACCATACAATGTATGAGAAACTCTCTGAATCATCGCCCATCCCTCAATACGAAGTATGGCATCAGATCTCATGTACCAAGAAATGGCCGTGGTAGGGCCGATCTGGTCGATTCTGGTTCGACCCATTCGAGAAATTGAGCTCTCTTCACCAGTCGAGGGCACGATGTACCTGACTGAAGCCGAGCGGTCAAAATCCGTCCTAATAAAAAATTTAAGGCCAAGTTCAGCCTGGATTTTTGCACCTGTCTGCACCCTTGCCCATCCGCTGTAGGTTTTTAACGTGTCAAAAGGAATTTCAGCAAACACTTTATCCAAAAACCGTCCAAGACGCAGGTCAGAATAGCTGCTGTTAATAAAAAAGCGCACCCCGGAAGGCGTGGCGTGTTCCAACTCGATATCATGCCTTAATTCCCTTGCTGACTGGTCGGTAGGCCTACGTCCCGGAAGAACAAAATCGTCTACGGTGTACGTTGCCCTGACCTCGCTGCCTACTTTGATCCTGGTATTCCGGCCGGCTTGCCACTGCACACTGGGACGGTACCGAAGTGATTGTTGAACGTTATTTTCGGCCGACCGGTCCGACTTGATATAGACGGTGTGAAACCGTGAACCCAAAATTTGAAGGGTCAGGTCCAATCCTTCCCGAATTTGAAAGCGCGAACCAAGTTGGGCATTAAACTGAAGCTCGTCTCGATCGTCAGGATTCACTTCGGGAGTGTCATAACGAAGTACATTGGCCGAGCCATCAAATTGAACTTTCCACCACCGATTCACGGACGTGACCAAAGATTGCTGAATGGAAAAATATCCCCTCTCGTTATCGGCTTGGCGAAGCAAACTCAACTTTTGAGCCGCTTGGACCGCGGGCAAGTCATCTGAATTGTCTAAGCGCCGGCGTTCAACTTCTGCGCCTGCCACTGCGGCGATTCGCATTTTGGTATCACGACGTTCATATCGGACTGCCAGCGAAGCTTCTACGGTGCGCCGATTAAAGTTTGAGTCAAAAAACAGAGCTTCCTCAGGTGCTCTAAGTGTTTGGACGGAGCGCGAATTGGTCGAAACATCCAAGCCTCCAGTAATCCAAAGAGGTTTTGCTATTCTAGATTCGACTTCCAGAAACACATTGATCGTATCGCTCCGGGTGGATTCAACCGTCTCAGACCTGCGCCCTCCGGTATCGTCCCGATTCAAAAAAGAGGCTGCTTGATATGCATCCCTTCGTACGGTTGCCGCCTGAAAATGAGTTCGAATCGATGTGTTTTCAAAAACTCGACGGCCGGATAGCTCTGTCCGTATCAATTTGCCTATTCGTGGCGAGGTTTGTTCTATCTGAGCTTGACCCGTTGCTTGAACCAGATATCCCGAATAATTTGAAGGTAATATTTCAAATTGAATCCCAAAACCGGGGCCAATATCCGTCCGTATTGGCGCCGAGGCAGCATTTTGGCCAAATCCAGGTCTAGAATCGATGGCCAGTCCGACTGCCGGTTCAATCCAAAATGAATTTTCTCGCAGGTATCGAAAACCTACCCAAGTGTCCTCTCTAAATACGCGGCTGAGGCTAAACCAATCCGCCCGTCCGGACACCACTACATCGATGGATTTGACTCCTATCGGCCTCTGAGCCCTAAACCGAAGTCTGTCTTCGTCCCTAAACGAAAGCTGATCATTAAATAATAGAAAGGCATCTGATCGAAAATTGTTTTGCGCGCTCAATTGCCAACTCCCAACTGGAAGGGCCACTCGAGCCTCGGAGGTCCACAAATACCGATTGATATCCCGTTCAAAACCAACGTCCAAACTATTTTGGGCTTGCACCTGACCGGCGAGGACTACTCCCAAGACTAGGTAGCCAGCTACTACCCAGAACCAGCTAAAACAGGCTAGTCGGCCACTCATTCGGTATGCCCCATCTTTGAATCAGAGGAAGACTGTTCCATGGTTCATCCTGGAGGCCAACCCATTTTTCGTCCGCCTAAAACGTGCAAATGGATATGTGGAACGGTTTGAAACGCATCTCTTCCGCAATTGAATACAGTGCGATATCCACCCGAAAGTCCTTCAGCGGCGGCAACTTCCTTGGCGACCAAGAACAAATGCCCCATTAACGACTGATCGTCAATGGAAAGATCGTCTAAAGAGGGTATCGGTTTGCGCGGAATGACCAAAAAATGAACGGGTGCTTGTGGATTAATATCTCGTATTACGATGCACTGGTCATCTTCGAAGAGCATATCGGCTGGGATTTCCCTATCTGCGATTCGCTCGAATAATGTTTTGGGAAAGGAAGTCATGAAAAATGCGGGCTATTCAGCCGCCAATTTTGTGGTTCTTGTGCCATGAATATAGGATCTAGAAAGAGCAAACTCCCATCTTGACCATTGGAACGATTAGGGATCTTGTCCGGTAGTACTAATCCCGTTTGAAATTGGCCCTTCTCCATTCATAAGTTGGTTCGTGATGCCAGTCGTATTCATAACTCGAAAAGCCCACTTTAACGCCGCCCACAGACTGCATAATCCAGCAAAGTCGGACGAATGGAATCGGAATACGTATGGTAAATGTAATTCCCCCAACTGGCATGGCCACAATTATCAAATTGAGGTCACGGTGGCAGGAGAACCAAATCCTGAGACCGGATACGTGATGGACCTGGCGGATCTACACCAGATTATCCTAGAACGAATTATCGACCCGTGCGATCATTCCAACCTCAATTTGGATGTTGATTTTTTAGCGGGTGTCATCCCCTCTTCCGAAAATTTAGTAGTTGCCTTTTGGAATCAGATCGAGCCTCACATCGAGGGGGCCAGATTGGAGTCGATAAAATTATTTGAAACAGCGCGTAACGTTGTAGAGTACCGCGGCAACCAATAGGACCCAGATCAAACTAGTCTCATGGAAAACAACAAACTTTTTAGCAGCGAACTCACCTACAACGCCGATGCCGTTGAGGCGTTAAGCAGCTCTGTGGTTACTACTCTGAATGTTATCGGCGAGGACCCCGAAAGGGAAGGCCTCCTCAAAACTCCAGACCGAGTTGCAAAGTCGATGTTGTTTCTAACTCAAGGATACAGTCAGGATGCCGGGGAAATCTTGCGTAGCGCCATATTCGAGAAATCGTATGACGAGATGATCTTGGTTAAGGACATTGAGCTCTATAGCATGTGCGAACACCACATGGTTCCTTTTTTTGGAAAAGCCCACGTCGCCTACATCCCAAATGGTCGGATTGTAGGGCTTTCTAAAATCCCACGGGTGGTCGATGTTTTTTCGCGTCGATTACAGGTGCAAGAACGTTTGACGCTTCAAATCCGAGACGCCATTGAAGACGCTCTCAAGCCTCAAGGGGTTGCCGTGGTCATTGAGGCTACTCACCTTTGTATGGTCATGCGTGGGGTCCAAAAACAGAATTCTATCACGACGACCAGTGCGATGTCTGGTCCGTTCATGGATAATGCGCACACCCGTTCGGAGTTTATGCGACTCATAAGTTGCCACTAAGCAGCGCAGTAGAGGGATATTTGCAGCTGCCTACACCGTGAGAGATAGGTCCTAGTTTAGACTTGGATGTTCAGGGTAGTTGGCCAAAATGGCGTATGAGCCCCCTAATTGTTTGAGTGTTTGTCTCCAGACCGTACTCTCGGCAGTATCGAACACGGTGTCTTCGTCGGCTGTTGCCAAAATCCAACCTCCTTGTTCGACCTCCTCGGCAAGTTGTCCTGAAGTCCATCCTGTGTAGCCCAAGAAAAACCGGATATCGTTAGGGTCAATGGAGCCTAGTTGAATTCCTTTTTTAACCTGTTCAAAATCCCCTCCCCAGTAGACACTCTCTTGCACCTCAATGCCCCCAATAATTTGTTCGGGAAGTCTGTGAATAAAGTGAAGCGTCTCCGGCTGCACCGGCCCACCACATCCAATTTCTTCTCCAAAGCCAGGAAGGTCGTCAAAGACTTGCTCCATCACCAGGGCCAGCGATCGGTTCAATATCAAACCAAAGCTCCCGGTATCTGAATGTTCACAAAGCAATACCACTGCCCTACGAAAATTAATATCCGATTGCATGGGAGGCGAAATAAGTAGTGCGCCTGCTTTTAACTTCGCTTTATCTTTTATCATCTCGTTTGCCCCTGGGCGAATTGAGCGGACTTTTGTCCGGCCTTAATCCCGTTTAACTATTTGGATAACCGTTCTGCAAATTCCTTTTGCAATGCGCGGCGTGCACCCACCCACCAGTCTGGGCTTCTCGTTATGGTGACAATGGTAACATCGGAAAAATGCGGAATCAATTCAATAATTTGTGGGGCAATTAATTGCCACTTGCCTTCAACCACCAAAATGGCTAACTCTTCTGATTTTTTGGTCGTCCAGCGCCACTTATGTCGTAGGGCCTCTGCTTTTTTCCAATAATTGTGCTCGTCCCAAGCACCCGCACTGCTTTCAATGGTTTCCCCGATACCCCGTAAACTAAACACCAAAAAGGCAGCCATATCCTTAGCTTCATCATCAAATGTGCTCTTTTGGGCTAACAATCGGATGACTTCCGCGCACGATCTCCGGTGTGCGTTTCGTGTTTTTGCAGGCGTGTCGCCAGTTCGAACAATTCTGCTCATTATGCTTTTTTCCGTTATTAAGATCAATGCTGAGGGAAAATAAAATCAGAAGCCGCAAACTAAGGGTATTTTTAAAGGACCGTATCAGAATTTTTAGCCAGAGCGCAACAACTTGGTCGCGTTTTACGTGAAGTAGCACACATCGCTAGGGCACTTTGCCATCACACATGTAGAAAATGACTGACGCCAACTCAACAGAAACGAGATCCTCCATTGACACATTGATGTCTCCGCGTGGATCAAATACTTCAACTTCGCCATCCGCATCGGGAAGGGGAGGAGGGGAAGGAATGGATCGTAAGATTCAAAAAAAGACGTGGACGGCGCAACGGATCTCCATGATCGGGGCCGCAATCGTGTTCCTGTTGCTGGTAGCGTGGGGTATCAATTCGACATCAGGCGGTCGAAAACTTAATGTTGACCTTGAACGAGTCACTATTTCTGATGTAGCTTTTACCGCGTTTCAGGAAAATATTCCCGCGACGGGAAATGTCGAGCCTCGCACGTCGGTTTTTCTTGACGCTGTCGAAGGTGGGCGAATAGAAGAAATTTTTGTATTGGAAGGAGAAACGGTCGAAAAAGATCAGCCTTTACTTCGACTCTCCAATAATTCCTTGCAGCTCAGCTTATTACAGACTGAAACGCAGCGTATCGAGCAGCATAACCGACTGGAGGACAGCCGATTCCGGGTTGACCAGCAGAATCTAAATATGCGTCAGCAGATCACGGACATGGACTACAATATCCGTCGATTGAAACGAGACGTAGATAGATTGAAACCTTTGTATGACCAAAAAATGGTTTCTGTTGCCGAATACGAACGCACCTCAGATGAATATGAATACACGCTGAATCGGCGCAATTTGACACGTGCTTCCTACAGATCGGATAGCCTGCGTCAACGTATTCAGATTGACCAAATGGAAGATGCCGTCGGGCGCATGGAAGCCAACTTTGAAATTATTAACGAACGGCTTGCCAATCTTACCCTTAAGGCTCCCGTTGCTGGGCAATTGTCACAGTTCAATGCGGAACTAGGTGAATTGAAAAACTCTGGATTTCGTTTTGGCCAAATTGACGTTCTGGACGGCGTAAAGGTTCGGGCTGGAATTGATGAGTTTCATATCAGCAAAGTGAAACGCGGACAGCGGGCTGTTACCACAGGAATTGCCGGCACGGAATACGAAATGGTTGTTCGGCGCGTTTATCCTGAAGTAGCACAAAGTCGTTTTGAAATCGACCTTGATTTTGTGGGCGGTGACCCTACGTCGATTCGTCGCGGTCAGACCGTTCGTTTCCGTTTGGAAATGAGCGATCCGTCAGACGCAACCGTAGTACCTCTTGGTGGCTTTTTTCAAGCAACCGGTGGTAATTGGATCTACGTAGTGGATCCTTCCGGCGATTTTGCTTCTAAGAGGACCATTAAATTAGGCCGCAAAAATTTGGAGGTTTATGAAGTACTCGAAGGACTAAGTGCTGGAGAGCGCGTCGTGACCTCATCATACGATACGTTCGGAGATGCCGACCGGCTCGTATTTAAAAAATGATGCCAACCTAGTTAATGATGCCAACCTAGTTAACTATGCCAACCTAGCTAATTATGCCAACCTAGTTAACTATGCCAACCTTGTAACCCTTGGAGGTGTCTATTCGATATAGATACCATTAGGGTCCAGATCAAAACCTTTATCCATTATCCATTATCCTGGAAGACCAAAAAGAACACTGACATGATCAAAGCAAAAAATCTCAAAAAAGCCTATTTGACGGAAGAAGTCGAAACCACCGCTCTCAATAGCGTAAATATTGAGATTAAAGAAGGGGAGTTCGTTTCCATAATGGGCCCCTCAGGTTGCGGTAAATCCACGTTGTTGAACATCATGGGATTACTCGATAACCCAACGGATGGTGAATATTGGTTTTTAGATACAGAAGTATCCAAATTGAGCGAGCGCCAGCGAGCTCAGCTCAGAAAAGGAAACATTGGCTTCGTATTCCAGAGCTTCAACTTGATTGACGAACTCAACGTGTATGAAAACGTCGAGCTACCCCTTCTTTATCTTGGTATGCCAAGTGAAGAACGTAAACAGCGCGTGCATGCAGCTCTAGATTCAGTTCAGATTCTTCATCGTCAGACTCACTTTCCACAGCAGCTTTCAGGTGGTCAACAGCAGCGCGTTGCGATTGCTCGTGCCGTCGTTGCGGGTCCAAAATTAATCCTTGCGGATGAGCCTACGGGTAACTTAGATTCAACGCATGGCGAGGAAGTAATGAATCTTCTTACTAAGCTGAACCAAGCTGGAACTACGATTGCAATGGTAACGCACTCTCCTTCAGATGCCGAGTACAGCCAGCGCGTGATTCATCTATTTGATGGACATGTAGTTACGGAAAACGCAACTCATGGCAGTATGGCTCACGCCTAAACTGCAAAAAATCGGATTTCGCCGGACGTTTTAACTCATCATATTGACCAGAACCACGATGAAACAGATTTGCATTCCGGTACCGTCGCTTCAAAACCATCAAACTGTCGATGCTGAGGTAACGGTTAATGGCGTGAGTCGCCATATGAACTACAGATTGGAGTCATTTGACTGGGCTCAAGAGGGACTCACGACCCCCCATAAAATCCAACGCCTTCGGGAATTGATCCAGGGATATGATCCAGGATGGGAATTGGTTCAAATTGGGGTTCCGGATAGAAATCTGATTCCAGTGATGTTTAGAAGGTCTTCTCCTGCGCTAAGCTAGGTTGGAGGTTGGAGGTTGGACGCGAAGTTATTTTGTAGGGCGGTGGGCGCGAAAGCACCCACCGCCCTACTTATTATAGTTCCGTTTCGGATATTGAAAGAACATTATCATTCGACCGAATCGACACTGTTAATGATTGCGTGGTTTGACAGTGTTCTTGAATCTCGTCCGGACATTTTTTGCCCGGAATAATCTTTTTTTCAGTCCGATAAAATGCCGTTTCAGGGAAAAATAGTTTGGATTACTGGAGCATCTAGTGGAATTGGAGCGGATCTGGCGGTAGAATTGGCTTCAAAAGGAGCCATTTTAGTGTTGTCTGCTCGGCGCAAGGAGCAGTTAGACGTTGTTCGAATGAGGTGCCAGAGACCGGAAGAGCACTTCATACTTCCCTTGGATGTCACTGATTTTAGCACGCACCAGGCTAAGTTCGATGCGTTGTTAGAGCGATTTCCGCGCGTAGATGTCATTATTGTAAATGCGGGAATTGGCCAGCGATCCTCGATCATGAAGTCTGATTTTGAAACCGAACGACAGATAATGGATGTAAACTTTTTTGGCTGCACATCTCTAACTCGCGTGGTATTGCCTCATTTTTTAGCCAGAAATCAAGGCCAAATTGCTGTAATTAGTAGCATTATGGGGTTCGTTTCAACGCCCAGGCGTGCTACGTACGCCGCCTCCAAACATGCTTTACACGGTTATTACGAGGGACTCAGGTCCGAATTGCACAAAACAGGCGTCTCAATTTCAATGGTGTGTCCGGGCTACGTCAACACTGAAATCAGTATTCACTCGCTGACTTCCAAAAAACTGGCTTTTGGGCACATGGACGATCAACATCTAAAAGCTATGCCTGCTGACGTTTTCGTAAAAAAGGCAGTCCGCGGATTGTCCCGGCGTAAACCGGTGATACTCATTGGAGGATTGGAACGTTTTGCACCACTATTGGCCCGCTTATCTCCAGCATTGCTACGATTTCTTATCCCAAGAGTAATCACCTCTGATTAATTCAGAACGGTTGCCAACCTTTTACTTCAATACGTTGTCCAAGTAGCGTACATCAGTTCAGTTAAACCCATAGGCGACAATTTCGTCAACATTATGACTCGCATATTTTCACGCTCCTTAGCATTTTTAGTGATCTTGGCTTTTTTCATTGAGCCAATCCAGGCCCAAAACATACGCCGCACATTCGATGTAAAGGCTGGCTCTCGCCTAGAGTTAGATCTTGAAACCGGCGGTGACATTATCATAACGGGATGGAATCGTAATGAAGTTGATATTACGGTCACTGTAGAAGGCCGGGACAAAGATGACGTCTCGTTTAGTATCGAGCAGTCCTCACGCGGTATCGAAGTCTCTTCCGAATTCGACAAACGTAGAGCTCGCGCCGATGTAAAGATGCAAATTAAAGTGCCCACAAAGTTCAATCTTGAAATTTCAACAACAGGTGGAGATGTCCAAATCGAAGGTGTTGAAGGCAAGATCGAGGGCTCTAGTATGGGAGGCGATATCGACCTTTCGGGCTTGAAGGGTCTTATAAATTTTTCCACGATGGGTGGCGACATAACACTGGTAAATTCAACAGTTGATGGATCGGTACATACCATGGGTGGTGATGTAGACATTATTGACGTTACCGGGTCTGTTGAAGGGACAACCATGGGCGGGAATGTGACTCACAAAAACGTCAAATCTGGGACCCTCGGGGCGAATAGTGAAGTCAAAATCGAGACCATGGGCGGTGATATCAATGTGGATGAAGCGCTGTACGGAGCAAACCTCCACACAATGGGTGGCGAAATCAACGTTCGTAAAGCCGGAAAATTCGTTAAGGCCACAACCATGGGTGGAGATATTGAAATCGATGCAATTGATGGTTGGATTGAAGCCAACACAATGGGCGGAGACATTACCGTGACAATGGTAGGTGGCCGTGATGGCGACAGACACGTGGTGCTAGAATCCATGGGTGGTTCGATCGAATTGACCGTCCCCTCCGGGCTTTCGATGGCGTTTGATATTGAAATTGAATTGACTCGAGATGCCGACGACGATGAGTACAGCATTGTCTCCGATTTCGATGTAAAGGTGTCCCAGGAAAAAGGCAGGTCGGACAAACGCTGGAAAAGCGGCGGCGTGATTTCTGGAGAGGGCTCCGTGAACGGTGGCCGCAACAAGATCAAGATTCGGACAACCAACGGAGACGTTAGAATCCGGGAAGGACGTTAATCACTCGTGGTTATCTGAGGCCGTCTGGCCACTCATTTTTGAATCCATAGACCCAGAGGGGGCGACCAAAATCCGTCCCCTCTCCTATTTTTACCATTCCCATTTTTTCTATAATTCGGATGGATCCGGCATTCTCCAGGTAAGATTGCGACGTGATGTGTGTCAAGAAAAACGTGTTTTGACACACCCAAAGCGCCGCCGCGGCGGCTTCATATCCATACCCCGAACCCCAAAAATTTTTGGAGTATCTCCACCCAAAATCATATCGGCCCATCTTATCATCAATCCCACAAAAACCCATTAGTTGCCCGGAATCGGCATGTTCCACCGCAAACCTGGTCCAACCTCTTGTTTGTTGATGTTCCAATACGGTTTTAATGAAAGCTTCCGCATCACTTCGAGGTCGTGGTTTCCCCTCGCCGATGTTTTTCATGACGTCTGGATCGGTGATGATTAGCGCATAATCATCTAGATCGGAGTTTTCCCAATCTCGAAGTAGTAGTCGTTCTGTTCGTGCATGGATTTTCATGATAAACCATACACTATATGGGATTTTATTAGTTTCGGATGCGTGTAATCAAACGATCAGTATTAACCATCTGGATGTGTCAGTGACCTCTTCGGATTCAGGGTCTCTCGCTAAGCGCGAAAGCAGAAATTTTATTCAACAGATAATCGATAGTGATCGAGTGTCTGGACGAGTGTCGGGTGAAATCATTACCCGATTTCCGCCAGAACCGAATGGTTATCCGCACATTGGTCATGCTAAAGCGATCTGTTTAAATTTTAGCCTGGCCGACGAATACCAAGGTCGGTGTAATCTCCGATTCGACGACACAAATCCTGAAACGGAGGACATGGAATACGTTCGGGCCATGAAGCTCGATATTAATTGGCTGGGCTTTGACTGGGGCGTCCACGAATATTACGCTTCTGATTACTTTGAGCAGCTCTACGACCTGGCTATCCGGCTCATCAAAACGGATAAAGCATATGTTGACAGCCAAACAGGAGAAGATATTCGAGCGAATAGAGGCACGGTAACCGAAGCCGGAACGAACAGCCCTTTTCGCAATCGCAGCGTCGAAGAAAATCTGAGCTTGTTTGCCGGCATGAGAGCGGGAGATTTCCCGAATGGCGCCCATGTACTGAGAGCCAAGATTGACATGGCCTCACCCAATATGTTGATGCGGGATCCGGTAGTGTATCGCATTAAGCACGCTAGCCACTATCGACGAGGAAATGAATGGCCCATTTACCCACTTTACGACTTTGCTCATCCCCTTTCGGATGCTATTGAAGGCATAACCCATTCCCTCTGTACGTTAGAGTTTGATGTACATAGGCCGCTTTATGACTGGTTAGTTGATGCTCTTTTCCCAAATCCAAGGCCACACCAGTACGAATCTGCACGTCTAAATTTAGATTACACCGTTACCAGCAAGCGCAAATTACTCCAGTTGGTCAAAGAAAATCATGTGGATGGTTGGGACGATCCGCGCATGCCCACAATTTCGGGAATGAGGCGCCGAGGTTACACACCAGAATCACTTCGCCGCTTCTGTGAAATGATTGGCGTCGCCAAAGCTGACAACCGAGTGGACATGGCGATGCTTGAATTTGCCGTCCGAGATGATTTGAACGCACTTGCACCCCGCGTTATGTGTGTGATTGAACCACTTCGAGTTGTGCTTACCAACGTGCCAGCAGGGTCGACCGAAAATCTAGAGGCTTCGTACTGGCCGCATGACATTCCAAAAGAAGGCACCCGACTCGTACCGTTGACCCGCGAAATCCTGATCGAAAAATCAGATTTCATGGAAGAACCATCCAAAAAATTCCACCGATTGAGTCCTGGCGCTGAGGTTCGGCTTAGATACGGCTATATCATTCGATGCAACGAAGTCATTAAAAATGAGGCGGGAGAAATCACCGAACTTCACTGCTCCTTAGATCGGGATACCAAATCTGGCGCGACGCCGAGCCGAAGAGTAAAGGGCACCATTCATTGGGTTTCTGCTACCGAAGGGGTACCCGTCGAAGTTCGGTTGTACGACCGTCTATTTCGTGTGGCAAACCCAGACGATGTCGAAGAAGGCCAAACCTTTGTTTCCCATCTCAATCCTGACTCCATGACGGTTTTCCAGGCAATTATAGAACCTTCCGCAGCCTCAAAAGACACCCAGGATCGATATCAATTTGAACGCCAAGGATTCTTTTATCTGGATTCGAAAGAATTAGAGAATGGAAAACGAGTTTGGAACAGAACCATAACGCTTCGGGACACTTGGGAAAAAGACAACCAACCTGTTCCGCAGCCTGTTCGAATAAAAGAGCCTGCTCCTTCCCCCCCGATAGCCGTCCGAGACCCGCTTGAAGGACTCGATACGGCGTCTTTTGACCGCGCCAAACAGTTGGATGAGCAATACGGAATTGGACTAGAAGATGCTGCGTTGTTGGCGGTCCGGCCACACATCGCTGGTTTTTTTGAGGAAGCTTCCAAGACAGCGCCGAGCACTGCCGTCGCGAATTGGTTAATCAACGAATTACGGCCTCTTCTCACTGAAGAAGGGATTCGGGTATTGCCGTTTTCTGCTGCTGAGTTTGCAAAACTGGTTGAATTGCACGCGTCCGATACCCTTTCGAGCCGTCAAGCAAAAGAGGTCCTAATCGAAATGATTGCCACTGGCGAGTCCTCTGGCTCCATTGTAGATAGATTGGGCTTAAAGCAGATTTCGGATGAAAGTCAGTTGTTATCAATGGTACAGGAAGTCCTAGAAGCCCATCCCGACCGAGTTGAGGCCTACAAAGGCGGTAAAATCGGCCTTATTGGATTTTTTATGGGTCAAGTCATGGCAAAATCTTCGGGTTCAGCCAATCCATCGACCGTAAAGTCACTTCTGGAACGAGAGCTTGCGTGAACTATTGAATCCTTAGGGCAAATATATCCTGCTGCGTTCCGCTCCATAGAATAGTGCCGCCTTCGGACGACAGATCTAAAACGTGGGCCTCTCCCTTTGGGGACATCAAGAAGAGTAAGTCTTTACCGATCCATTCAAATTGGTAGGCGGCCGTTTGTTCATCATCTCCAGGAATGACATGAGAAAATGATTCCCCGGTCGTCTTCCACATGAGATCTTTTCCGGATGCCGAGTTGGTCGCGGTAAAAAGAACGTGCCGGCCATCTGGAGAAAAAACGGGTTGGCTTCTTGAATCTGGTATAGAAGTCGGGGCTTCCAGATACGACGATGATGCAGAGGCGATAGAATAAATCGAAATGGCCCGCTTACGCGAACCATCCAGCGCGTCTACATCGAATATCAGCTCAGTCCCATCCGAAGACCATGAAATATTTCGAGGCTGGTATTTCTCCCCCACAATTTTAACGGGTTTGCCACCGCCGATCTCCTGCAAATACAGGGTGGAATCCGGCTCGTAGGCCCGGGTTTCGCGATTAAATACCAAATCCCTAAGTACAAAAGCCATTTTTCCTGCAATCGGAGAGACGGCTACATGGTACATTTTTCGGGCATCAAACGTCTTAAGAGTGGCGCAGTCTTGGGTTGCAACTTCATAAATGGAATCAGAATTCCGAACAATTAGCGTGCCTCCAGGCATCACCGCCAGAACAGACCGAGAGGCTGAACACGGAATTTGCCGTGTAGCTCCTGATTCGACGGAATAAGAGTGAATGGAACCGGGTCCCATTCGTTTGCCTTCTGGTGTGTAAGCACCAAAGTAGAAAGTCGTAGAATTCGAGTCCCAATGGCCGGTATAAACCAATTCCGATGAGCCTGAAAAGAGGGCTGAAACGACTCCTGACGGGACGTTATACACGTAGAGATTGGATGTTTTACCATTTGCAACGGCGAGCGCCACACTCTGGCCATCATCCGAAACTGCAGCAAAAGTTTTTACTCCGCCTTGCCCCAAAACAGTACCTGTTTGGGTAACAGGATCGATGTAGTTCAGCGAGTTGTTTTGTGCCACGTCCCCTTGATTCTGAAAAATTCCAAACATAGCACTGGGTGTTGCGCCCTCGTCAACGATCGGTTCTTCAACTGGCACCAAGACAGGCTCGGATGAACCACATCCGGCAACTAGGATCAAAGCCAAAATTAAAACGAAAATCTGCAAACGAATCATGGATCAGGAATGTCTGAAAGCTGAATTAAGGGTAGATGGCGCTCCGCAACATGTTCATTGTTTTTCACGTTAACATACCTTTTGCGCCTGCGCACCTCATTACTGCCCGCATTTTGTAATGTTCAGAAATTACCTCTCTATTGCCTTACGGCTAATCCAAAAACAGCCCGGCTATGCCTTTATCAACATCGTAGGCCTCGCGGTTGGCATGGCTGCGTTTTTCGTCATTACGTTGTTCATTTCGGATGAACTGTCTTATGACAAACATTTCGAAAATAGTGAAAGAATATATCGCGTTGCCGTGCATGGTGTTACAAGCAATGGCAATCTGAATACGGCCATGACTTCGCCAAGCTGGGGACCGGAATGGGTCGATGAAATACCAGAAATTGAGGCGCTCGTGCGCATGAAGCCCCCGCAGCAAATGTGGCTAGTCGCGAAGGACGATCTTAAGTTTTTTGAAAAAGGTTTCGTATTTATTGATTCGACAGCTTTTGATGTGTTCTCGTTCGAACTTACTCGCGGCACCCAAGAAACCGCGCTCGCCGCTCCATATTCTGTGATTTTAACAGAATCCATGGCGGCCAAATACTTCCCAGATAGCGACGCGCTCGGACAAAATTTGCGCTTAGACAACGCGTACGATTTTACGGTCACAGGCATTATCCGTGATTTGCCCGGTCAATCCCATTTCAAAGCGGACTTTTTAGCCTCGCTTTCAACGCTTCGAACCCCGATTTATGGAGACCAGTTTTTAGAACAGAATCTAAATATGTCGCTTTACAGTTATGCGCTCCTAGTACCAGGCGCGGATCCAGGGGCTGTGGCGACGAAGATTGACGCCTACATCGACCGAACGGTCGGTGAGATCTTGAAGTCCGTAGGGGCCACCATACGTACGGCGCTACAACCTATTCAATCTATTCATCTCGAATCTCATCTTGACAGTGAAATACTGCCGAACGGAAGTATGGGAACTGTCATGGCACTTGCCGCCATTGCCCTGTTCATTTTGATCATAGCGTGTATCAATTACATGAACCTGGCTACTGCGCGATCGGCGAGCCGATCGCGCGAAGTGGGCATTCGAAAGGTACTAGGAGCCGAACGACCACAACTGGTCCGGCAATTCTTAGGAGAGTCTTTTATTATCTCTATGCTCGCCATGATATTGGCAGTGGTACTGGTGCTCCTCATTCTTCCAGCGTTTAATACTGCTGCCGGAAAGACCCTAACGTTGATTTCTAGTGGTTTTCTTTCTGCCGTCGGCCTTTTCCTGGGTGTTGCGATTGTCTGCGGCTTGGTCGCGGGTAGCTACCCCGCTTTTTTCTTGTCCTCAGTGACTCCGGCATATGCCTTAAAAGGAGGCAAATTGGGTAGTTCAGGAGGTGGAATGTTGCGCAAGGTATTGGTCATATTTCAGTTCGCAACCTCCATTGGGCTCATTATTGCAACCGTGGTGGTGTTTAGACAACTGGAGTTTAACAGAAATATGGATCTTGGGTTCGACCAAGAGCAAGTTATTATAGTTCAACTAACGGATGTCGGCGTCAGAACGTTATATCCTACGTTCCGTGACCGGATTGAAGAGTTGCCTTCTGTGGTTAACATTTCAGGCTCCTCATCCGCTCCAGGTTTTTTCGTTGGAACTAATCTTGTCGTACCCGAAGGAGTTTCCCAAGAAGAAACCGTCTTTGCCCAGACGTTTTTTGCAGACTTCGACTTTATTGAGACTCTTGGGATACAAATTATTGCTGGTCGAGCTCATTCCGAAGCGCATCCTAGCGACTCATTGGGCGCATTCGTAATAAATGAATCGGCTCTAAGCGAGTTTGGGTGGGATACAGATCCTAACCTCGCCATCGGACGTCAAATTTCCTTTCCCGGGGGCAACTTTCAGGGTGAGATTATTGGTGTCACGGAGAATTTTCATGCGGAATCATTACACGAACCCATCCAGCCAGCACTTATAACCGTGGCAAACGAGCAATCGTTTTTTTACGCCGTGATTCGAATTCAGGCTGGCTCAACGAGGGATGCCATTACGGAAATAGGTCGAGTGTGGCAGGATTTATATCCAGCTTACATCTACCAGTATTCCTTTATGGAAGATGATATTAATGAGCTGTATGCCTCCGATCTTACGTTGGGACGGCTGTTCGGCGGATTTTCCTTCCTTACCATCTTGATTGCATGTTTGGGTCTTTTTGGCCTGGCATCGTTTACGGCTGAACAACGCACAAAAGAGATTGGTGTCCGAAAAGTTATGGGAGCCAGTATGGGACAAATCACATTTTTATTATCCAAAGATTTTGCTCGTTTCGTGGCCATTGCCTTCGTTCTGATCGCCCCAATAGCGTGGATTGGAATGAATCGATGGTTAGACACATTCAATTACCGTGTGTCGTTCGGCTTCGGTACATTATTAGTAGTAGGGCTGGGAGTACTTGTCATTTCTCTCCTTACCGTTGCATTTCAAACAGTTAGAGCGTCGTTGGCCAATCCAGTCGATGCCCTTAAATATGAATAGGAATTATGATTCGAATTGAAAAGCTTACCAAAAGTTATCTGCATGGCTTCAACAGGTCCTTTGTCCTTCGGAATATATCCCTAGAGGTGAAGGAGGGTGAATTTGTGTCATTTATGGGCCCCTCTGGTTCAGGAAAGTCGACTCTATTGCACATTTTGGGTATGCTCGATGAACCCTCGACAGGCGAATATTTTTTCTTTGATCAGCCGGTCCACAAAATTTCGGAGCGAAAGAGGACCGACCTACACCGTGAGTACATCGGTTTTGTGTTTCAAGCCTATCATCTGATTGATGACTTGACTGTCTATGAAAACTTGGAAACGCCCTTATTGTACAAAAAAATAAAAGGGTCGGAGCGGAAAAGTATGGTCGCCGAGATGCTAGACAAGTTTAATATGGTTGCGAAAAAAGACTTGTTTCCAAGCCAGTTATCCGGTGGGCAACAACAACTTGTGGGCGTAGCGAGAGCTCTAATTATGCAGCCTAAGCTCATTCTAGCTGACGAACCGACCGGCAACTTGCATACGGGACATGGGGAAATTGTAATGGATTGGTTCCGCCGTTTGAACAAAGAAGACGGAGTTACGGTGATTCAAGTAACACATTCGGACCACTGGGCGTCCTACGGTGACAGAGTCATTGAGTTAGTTGATGGACGAGTTGAAAGAGACGTTCAAAACGAACCTCGTGTGACCTTATCGTAGCGAACTGGAGGGTTCTCTGTTTCAGGAATCCTTCCGCTTGCAACCACACATCCTTCAATATATCTGGACGGTCTTATGAGAGCCTGCCTAGTCCTTTTTGCATTTTTATTCATTTCGTCTTCCGCCCAAGCTCAAAACGATCTTGGAATCGGCATTATGCTGGGCGAACCATCTGGAATTAGCGCCAAACAATGGATTTCTCGAACAACCGCCATCGACGCTGGCTTCGCGTGGTCGTTTGCCAATGACACGGCCATCCAATTGCACGCAGATTATTTGCGCCACCGTGTATACTTGTTCGAAACGGATGATTTTGAAAGCCGTATCCCAGTTTATTATGGTCTTGGAGTCAAAACCACTTTAGGTGATGATCCGACCGTCGGCATTCGTTTTCCCGTAGGAGTCGGCAAAACATTTAGAGACCAGCCGGTCGAATTATTCTTGGAAATCGTTCCGATTTTAGATATCGCTCCAAATTCAGATTTCGCCATCAATGCGGCCATCGGGGCCCGATATTATTTCAACCGATAGTTGATCTGAGCTTTGCGCCCCTTGTACGACTCGATTCGATCAACCGGGATGGCTTTCATCCGAGAAACTTGGGAGTCATTTCTCCCTGGAACTCCTGTTTCGCTCTCCTTCTTGAACGACAATTTTGGCAAGTTATTTGAATCGGACAAACGCTTGGCTAGCCTGTTTACCGGATTTTCTATTTTTGCTGTTTTTATTGCCAGTTTGGGACTATCTGGACTGGGATTTTTCATCACTGAACAGCGAACAAAAGAAATTGGCATACGAAAAGTTCTCGGAGCTTCGTTCGTTGAGATCATCCTTCTATTGTCCAAAGATTTCATAAAACTAGTCCTCATCTCGTTCATTCTGGCCATCCCCATCGCCTATTTTGGAATGTCTGCCTGGCTCGATGACTTTGTCTATCGAACGGACATTGGCGTCGTTTCATTTTTAGTAGCTGGGGGTTTGGCTCTGGCAATCGCTTGGGTCACAGTAAGTTACCAATCTGTCAATGCCGCTAAACGAAATCCGATTTCTTCGTTGCGACATGGATAGGCGCGAGTGCCGGTTGTTGATCGTTGGGAAGATGTTTTACCAAAATTGAGTGTAGGAGACTGATGATCGAAAGCAAACGATATGTGACGCCGCGAACGACCCGCTTCGCTCAGATTGGAAAGCTAGACGAATCTACAACCGAGGTTATTTTTGCCCTGCATGGATGGGGGCAATTGGCAGAAAATTTTGCTGAAGACCTGATTGGATTGGCCCAAGATGGTCGATTAATCATTTGCCCAGAGGCATTATCAAAATTCTACGTCGATTTTCAAACCCGGCAGTCAGGCGCCTCCTGGATGACCAGTTTCGATCGCGAATTCGAGATCATTGACTACGTGACCTACCTAGATGGGCTGGCCGAAATGATACTCGAAGAGCTTCCTAAGGATGTCCATGTTGAAGTTTTGGCCTTTTCACAGGGGTGTCACACTGCAAGTCGGTGGGTGGGAAATGGCCTCATCAAACCAAAACGATTAATCCTTTGGGGATCGGATCCAGCTGAAGATCTAAGTCCAGAAGAATGGGAGGTCATTGCGAACGTTGATGACATTGTTGTAGTAGCTGGAACACTTGACCGTTTTGTGGCGGGCAGAAGGCTGATTCGCGCCCAAGAAGCGCTAAACGATCATCAATGTAAATTCTCCACCATCAGATATGAAGGCGGGCACCATCTTCAGGACAGTGTGCTCCAGGACTTGTTTGCCGTAACCAATTCGACCGAATAATTGCGACGGACACGGCGAGAGCTGGCAGGGATCTTTGGTAGTCCCAACTAGCCAGGTCTACTAAACCCCCAAATGCCGCTTCAGAATATCTTCTGAATGGTTGACAGAGCGCATATAAAAATCGGCCCTGAGCCGAATCAGTTCGGCCTCTGAGAGATCCCCATTGCGACCAAATTGTTTGACTCGCTGATCATGAGCGGCAAACAAAGACATTGCGGCGGCAACGGAGATGTTATACGATTGTACAAACCCGGGTGATGGGAGAATGGCGGTGAAATCGGCAGCAGCCAACATCGCTTCGCTGACGCCGAATTTTTCGTTGCCAAAAACCATGGCTGTCGGAATCGTGAGATCAATTTCAGACAGCGGTATCGCACCGTCATCTAGGTATGTCACCACAATTTGATACCCTTGCGCCTTTAAACCAGCGGTGCACGCTGGTGTGTTCTCCCAAATGGAGACATCCAGCCACTTGTGCGCCCCTTGGCTCGTCCGGACCGATTTTTTGAACTTGACTTCGTTCCTGATAACGTGAAACGGCTGAAAACCGAGGCCTTCCGAAGTGCGCATCACCGCGCTCACATTCCCGGTGTTGACCAACCCTTCGACCACCGGAGCGATGGAATAAGTCCTTTCTGAAATAACCTGGCCAATTCTTACCTGCCGAACTTCAGAAACCATCGGCTCCAGAATCGATATGACCTCTGCGGCCGATAAATGGCACCCTCCCGCATGGTATCCATCAAAACGGACACCACCTGAGTGCAAAATGCGATTCATTTCAAGGCGAGAGTTTTCCATCGTCTGGGCAAGCTCCGAGTTGTACCTTTAGGAATCAACTGCGACGCAGAGGTAATCTGCTACGCCAGAGTCAACTGCCAAGAATGCGGTAGACGTTTGGAGAATCAAACAAGATCCACAAATAAGACACTAAGACATGAATCTCGAAGGAAAGGTTGTTGTGATTACGGGCGCCAGCGCCGGATTAGGTGCTCATTTTAGCCAATTGTTGGTGGAAAAAGGCAGCAAAGTGTACGGTTTGGCGCGGCGGAAGGCCAAGTTAGACGAGTTGCGTTCAGAATTAGGGCCACTTTTTACCGGCGTAGAGTGCGACGTTGCCGATGAAAGTGCCGTAGGAAACGCGTTCAAAGGAATTCTGGAATCAGAAGGCAGAATTGATGTTCTCGTTAACAATGCCGGATTAGGCATATTTGGTCCTGCAGAGGATGTAACCTTGGATGAATGGGACCTCCAGGTGAACGTCAATTTAAAAGGTGTCTTTTTGTGTACACGAGCAGTACTTCCTGCCATGAAAGCGCAAAACGAAGAATCGGGATTTGGCGGGCATATCATCAACATATCTTCAGTAGCGGGACTGCTTGGAAATCCAAATATCAGCACCTACAACGTGACAAAATTTGGCCTCAAAGGCTACAGCGAAGCCCTGTTTAAGGAAGTCCGAGAAGACGGCATAAAAGTATCCTGCTTTTTTCCAGGATCTATTCAGACCGATTTTTTCAAGTCTGCAGGGCTTCCAATGTCTGCAAACCCAATGACATCTGAGCAGCTCGGCTCAACTCTAATTCACGTACTTGAAACCCCGGACAATTATTTAATTACGGAAATCGTAATGCGCCCCCTCAGGCCTAAAGGATAGATGACCTTTTTACTATCTTAATCTTACTTCAGCCATTCGATCTTGACCCCATTCTTAGCATGAAAAGACGTCATTTTGTAACAAAAGCTTCCTTGGCCGGCGCAGCAGGCGCTCTATTGACTGGGTGCGGGGCCGAATCCGGAGAAACAGGTGGCGCGGCCGCAGTGGTAACCAGGCCGCGCGTCAGTTGGCGCCTCACATCCAGTTTTCCACGGTCTTTGGATACCATTTTTGGAGCTGCGGAAGTGATGGCAAAAAGGGTTTCAGAGCTTACAGATGGACGGTTCAGCATACGCGTTTTTCCAGCTGGCGAACTCGTCCCGTTCAATCAAGTCTTGGAAACCGTGCAGCGCGGCACGGTTCAAATGGGCCATACGGCCAGCTACTATTTCACCGGATTGAACCCGGCACTCGCGTTCGACTGCACGGTGCCTTTTGGGCTAAACTGCCGCCAATACAACGCGTGGATGTACTACGGCGAAGGCCTTGAGTTAACCCGGAAGATGTTTGCTGATTTTAATATCATCAATTTTCCTGGCGGCAACACAGGCGTGCAGATGGGGGGATGGTTTCGTCACCAAGTTGAAACATTGGCCGATTTTCGCGGACTTAAAATGCGTATTCCCGGATTTGGAGGCCAAGTAATGGCCGAACTCGGTGTTAATGTGCAAGTTTTAGCCGGAGGCGAGATCTATCCGGCACTAGAACGCGGGGTAATTGATGCCGCTGAATGGTCTGGCCCGTACGATGATGAAAAACTGGGCTTCTATCAGATTGCCAAAAACTATTATTATCCGGGTTGGTGGGAGCCCGGACCAGGATTGTCCTTTTACATCAATAAAGATGCGTGGGCAACGTTGCCATCGGATTATCAGGCCGCCTTGGCTACTGCATCGGCAGAAGCTTCACAGCATATGATGGCCGCCTATGACGCTAAAAATCCGGTTGCTTTGGCCAAGTTGACGGGAACAGAAGGAGTGGTTTTACGACCTTTTTCGAACGAAGTAATGGCTCGTTCCCGCGAAATTGCATTTGATCTTTTGGCTGCAGAATCCACAAAAGACCCAGCCTACAGAGCCATATACGGAAGTTATGACAAGTGGCGAGTGGCGTCGAACAAGTGGCTTTCTACGTCTGAAAACACCTATTCCAACTTTGCTATGAGTGATGGCGGTTAGACCAAACCGGTCATTTTCCGTGGCTAAGTTGAACTATTCGAAAAGATTGATTCTAACAAAGAGGTACCACCGTGGCTTCTTACCGATCAGTTGCTGTGTATTGTTCTTCCAGCAATGCCATCGACAACATCTATGTACAAGCTGCTCAGGAACTTGGGAGGCTTTTTGCTGAGAAGCACGTGCAATTAGTGAACGGCGGTGGGAGCGTTGGATTGATGGGACACATGGCACGGTCGGTGCATGACCATGGGGGTCGCGTAGTTGGGGTAATCCCACTTGCTCTTAAAAAGATTGAAGGCCGGGCTTATGAAGCCTCTGACGAATTGGTTCTCACCGAAACCATGCACGAGCGCAAACGCATCATGTATGAACGAAGCGATGGCTACGTGGCAATGGCGGGAGGATATGGCACTATTGAAGAATTTCTTGAAATCGTGACCCTTAAAAATTTGGGTTACCACGACAAAAACATTGTATTACTTAATACGAATGGTTTTTTCGACGAACTTATTTCCTTTTTTAACAAAATGACCGAATCCGGCTTCGTAAAAGAATCGTGTAGAAGCTGTTTCCACACTGTTTCGCGACCGGAAGATGTATTGAAAGCCCTAGGAGTGGGCGAATAATGATTCAGATTCACCGGTTTGTAACCCCAAAAACAACACGATTCGCACAAATTGGTGAGTTTTCGGGCGCTACCAAGGAGGTCATCTTTGCGCTCCACGGGTATGGCCAGCTTGCCGCTTCTTTTGCTCAAAACTTGATGTCCTTGGCCAGCCCTGACCGGGTAATTATTTGTCCTGAGGCGTTATCTCGGTTTTATACCAATCATCGAGCTCGAGAAGCTGGCGCGACTTGGATGACCAGTGAAGACCGTGAATTTGAAATCATGGACTACGTCACCTATTTAGACGGCCTAGCCGCAGAGCTGATGGAGGAAGCTCCTGAGGATATTCGGGTGGAAGTATTTGGCTTTTCGCAAGGCTGCCACACCGCATCCAGATGGATGGGCAATGGAACGTTCCAGCCTGCCAGACTTATTCTTTGGGGCGCTGATCCTGCCCACGATCTAAGTCCGGAAGAGTGGGATTCGCTCAGCAATATCATGGATATTACCCTAGTTGCCGGATCAAACGACGAATATCTCCCCGAGGACCGGCTGATTAAGGCCGAAGAGACACTCCGTGACCATCAGTGTACTTTTAACACCGTTCGGTATGACGGCAAACACGAGATTGTGCGGGATGTGTTGAAGTCGCTTTGGGCCTAAAAATTAACCATCTCCCTTGTTACGAAACGCCCACCAACGATTACGGGAACGTTCGATTTTGTTCTTTTCATGGCGTGGAATGAGGACCTCGTTTCCGCCATGGTCCTTCGTAATGATGTACGATTTCACGACCAGGTCCCGCACTTTTTGAAGTGAAATGCCCGTCATGGTAGAAATGGTAGTTGTCCGGAACCCCTTGCGTACCATACCGATAACGCGGGCTATATTCTGCATTTCCTGACTTTCTTTAGCTGAGCGGGCCCGTTGTTTGGAGTCTATTCCGGCTCGTTCCAACCGCGCGTGGACCGCCTCTTGACTCAGGCTAAACGCTTCAGAAATATCCGACACACTTAATCCTTCTTCAAAGGCTGCAATAATTTGCTCGGTAGTGTGGGGAGAATTTGGCATCCGTTAAAAATACGGTTATTGAGCCCAAATCGCGGTTATCTTGCTAAAAGTTCACCAAATGCTCGACGGAAGTCAGGCTAGTTCATATACCGAATTTGCCGCCGCAGCTAAAGACTATTTCTGCCTACTTCAACGACGCAACTCCCAGCGGCACATTTAACCGTTTGCACCATATCCACACCTCGTTGTATTCTCCAGCTAGCAACGAATCTGGAACCAGGTATTCCTGAAACCCTCTGTCCGACCGAAGGGCAGACAAAATTGCTGATGATTCGAATCGGTCATTCCCTAGAGCTACTTTGGCATCCGGTGCGCCATCAAATAGAAAATCCGAAGACAAGACGACAATAAGACCCTCTTTTGTTCTGCGCAACGAGACACCACCGCTCGTTTTGTGTCCGCTTTTCCCAGTAAACGTTCCTTTAGCAATTACGTCCGAAACTGGCGTCATTGTTGAGTCTTGACTCAACTCAATCGCTTATCCGTAGGAATCTGACACAAGATAAAATCCCGCGGTAACTAACAAAAAAAAATTCGGAACTTGAATTTCTTCAAAAATAACATGGCGATCTACGTGTACACGTTTAACGATAACAAAATGACAATTTCTGTTCGATTCAGTTTTTGAACAAAATAAATCTCGAAAACCGAGGCAATGTTGGGGTGATGAAGCTGGGCGGCCGCATTTGCCTCTCTGTAAAACCGTGTTCTGTCATCTTCTTCCGCCAATGCTGCAGACGGCAGCACCTTGATAGCCACCGTCCGGTCCAGCTTCGTGTCCGTCGCTTTATAGACAATACCCATCCCGCCGCGGCCAAGCTCAGCTTCGATTCGATAGTGAGAAAGGGTGGTTCTGATCATTATGGGATCTGGGTTGATAATCTGCCAATATGATCGTTTTTTTGAAACAGGCAATTTTCTTGGCTAGCGAGGTACCAACGACCCGAACGGTTCTCCAAATAGCCGCAGGACAATCTCCACAAAGCCATAATTGAAACAGACCAAACGCTAGCGCCTACGCGAGCTTAGGCTTCACTTTCTCCCCTAGTAGCTGGGTACTATTAGTAAGATGTGCGTGCGATAGTTCGGCCACATTCATATGTAACTGGAAACGAACTAGCCCTCCTAACGCCTCTGAATGGCGCTTTATTTTGTCGGCTACTTCTTCCGGGCTACCGACCACTAAAGCTCCGGTTGGTCCGGTTTGCGCCTGATAGCCCGCTGGAGTTACAGGTCCGCCTCCCCTTTCCATTCCAATTCGAGTAAACGTCCGGGCGTAACCTGGGTAAAATTCGGCGTGAGCTTTTTCTGTGGTTTCAGCGACATATCCAAGTGAATGGACGCCAACTGGGAGTTGGTCTTTGGAGTGGCCTGCCTCGGCGCCGGCTCGGTGATACAAATCTACAAGTGGTTTGAAACGGTGCGTTTCGCCGCCGATAATGGCGATCATCAACGGTAGACCCAGTAAACCGGCTCGTACAAAGGACGTCGGAGTGCCGCCAACGCCTAACCAAACTTGCAATTTTTCGCGGTAAGGACGCGGATAGATTCCTTGTCCAGTCAAAGCCGGACGAAACTGGCCCTCCCAGGTAACATGTTCTTCATCCCTGATTTTGAGAAAAAGTTCTAGTTTTTCTTCAAAAAGGGCGTCGTAATTCTCAAAACCATACCCAAACAGCGGAAATGCCTCTGAAAACGACCCGCGACCTACCACTACACCCGCTCTACCTTTGGAAATGAGATCCACGGTCGCTAGTTGTTGGAATACTCTAACAGGATCCGCGGCGCTCAAAACTGTGACGGCGCTAAGCAATTGAATGTTTTTGGTTCGCGCCGCTGCTGCTGCAAGCAAAATATGCGAAGCTGAATCCAGATATTCTGGCCTGTGATGTTCGCCTATCCCGAATGTATCCAGCCCTATTTCATCCGCGATTTCAATCCGTGAAAGAAGCTCTTCTATGGCCTGAGCACGCTCATCGGGCGTGCTACTTCTTCCATCGGCGGTCCGAACGGCCGCAAAACTATCGATTCCTAATTCCATATTGTGCCTAGTTCCATATTTTTCTGGGCATCCGCCTATCGCGGTAGTGTGTTTTCTAATTCGCTGCCAATGTTGCGCCACAATCCAATCCTAGCCGCCTTTACAACGGACTTGGAAGTGGATACGGTACCCCGCGAATACACGGCAATCTTATTCCCTCCAACTCTCAATTGTTCGGGATGTTGTACATATAGAACGAATTCCGGAGGACCTGTTACCCGAAATCCTCGACGCAGATCTACCGGAAACCTGACCACATTGGCCTCTCTAAAATTGGAAGCGGGAATTCCTTCGTAGTCAAAATAGTAGACGTATTTACCGTCCGTCGACCACCTCGCAGCGGTGCCAGAAAGCCCGGTCAATTCCGTGACCCGTTTTGTTTGGTGGTCATAGACAGCCATGACTTTTCTGGGCCTGGCATACATGATGTAACGACCATCTGGAAGCATGCCTGAACCAAAATCCGTCGTACCGTTAGCTCGAGTAACCGGGGACCCAGATGCTGGGTCAATTGATTGGGCTGCCCACCACCATGACATTGTTCGCTTTCATCGGTATCACAGTTACGTCGGCTACGGTCATCATCTTTGGCGAAGCAATTTGGGATCCTGTATTACTTTTAGGTCGGTTCAAAAGTCCATTAGCAATTGATTTTGCCCTTTTTGGACTCACCATCGCCACACTTTCGACCAACATCGCCGCCAATATTGTATCCCCCGCAAACGATTTTTCAAACCTTGCCCCGCGCCGAATTAGTTTTAAAATGGGCGGCTTCATTGCAGGCGTCATAGGCATCTTAATCTTCCCTTGGAAGCTATATTTGGACCTCTCGAACTACATTTTTACGTGGTTACTTGGGTATAGCGCACTGCTTGGCTCGATTGGCGGCGTGATGATCATCGACTATTTCGTGCTTCGCAAAATGCGGCTCAACGTAGAAGAACTCTACCAGAGAGTGGGCGAATACTCTTTTGGCAACAGCGGAATCAACTGGCGTGCTCTGGTGGCTGTGGCTATTGGGATTTCGGTGAACATCCCCGTATTTTTACAGCAGGCCACCAATGGAAGCCTTCAAGTTACTGAGATCTTCAACACATTATATACGTACGCTTGGTTTGTGAGCTTCTTCCTTGCCGGAGGAATACACTTTGCCTTGACCCGACTTTATCCTCCCAAATCATAAATTGTAGGGCCGTAAACCTAACTAAGACTAAGAAAAGATTTTATGAGTGATCTTCAGACTGCAGAACGGGTAGCGATGCCCGCCACCAACTACGTCTCGCCAAAATATACTGGTCCTTCGCGCGCGGAAGTAACCGCGATGCGCAATCAATATGTACATCCATCCGTCTTCAAGATGTACAAAGAGCCGATCATGATCGTAGATGGCCACATGCAGTGGCTCTATGACGAAAATGGCAAGCGGTATCTGGATATGTTGGCCGGAATTGTGACGGTGTCCTGCGGACATTGTCATCCGAAAATCGTCAAGAAGATTCAGGACCAAGTGGCAACGCTTCAGCACGCAACCACCATTTATCTTCACCCGAATTTGGCTCTCTTGTCCAAAAAATTGGCTGACAAAATGCCAAAAGGACTGGAAGTGACTTATTTCGTGAATAGCGGAAGCGAGGCGAACGAATTGGCCATCAACATGGCCCGCATGTACACCGGTAACACGGACGTGATCGCGCTAAGGAATGCGTACCACGGTATGTCTTCTTCGTCGGCCGATATGACATCGCTGCACACGTGGAAACGGGATATCCCGATGGGAACACGGGTTCATCACGCCATGAGTCCAGACCCTTATCACAACGTTTTCTCGGGGACACCCGAAGAAATTGCGACCAAAAGTGTCAATGAAATGAGGGAGCTGCTCAAGTTTTCAACCCCCGGTAAGGTCGCGGCGTTCATTGCAGAGCCCATTCAGGGTGTGGGCGGCGTGACATCAGGAGCACCTAATTATCTAGGGGAAGTTTATAAACTAATTCGGGAGCACGGTGGCCTGTGCATTGCGGATGAGGTTCAAACAGGATTTGGGCGTACGGGTGCGCATTACTGGGGATTCCAGAACTCGAACGTAATTCCCGATATGGTTGTGCTGGCCAAAGGAATCGGAAACGGTGTGCCGATGGCGGCCGTGACTACCACGCGTGAAATCGCAGATGCGTTTACAAAGAGCCTGCATTTTAACACATACGGCGGTAACCCCGTTAGTATGGCTGCTGGACTAGCCGTGCTGGAAGTCATCGAAGAAGAAGGCCTTCAAGAAAACTGCCGCGTCGTAGGCGGACACCTGAAAGAAGGCATGCAGCGTCTCATGAAGCGCCATGAAATTGTGGGCGATGTACGCGGCATTGGATTGATGCTCGGAATGGAAATTGTAACGGACAAGGCCTCAAAAATGCCAAATGGGGCCGCAACAGGCGTAGTCCTTGAAGAACTTCGCGAACGCGGGGTACTCGTTGGCAAAGGTGGTCTTTACGGAAACGTGCTCCGCATCAAACCCCCCATGTGTATCACTAAGGACGATGCCGACTATACCCTCTGGGCGCTTGACGAGGCTTTGGCAGTAGCATCAGGAAATTGAGGAAAAGGCTATGGGCTTCGATTCGGTTATTAAAGGTGGAAAAGTAGTCACACCCGACGGCGTTCAACAGGTCGACGTAGGTATTAAGGGTGAAACCATCGCCGCGATTGGCGCCGGGCTCGACACTTCGGGTGCAAACGTCATAGACGCCGCGGGGTATTTCGTGCTCCCGGGTGTGCTCGATGTCCATACCGTAAATATAGACTCATTTCGCACTTTTGCATAACCCAGTCCGCATATCACCAAACAGAAAAGGCGAATTGGATCCTGCTCCACTCGCTGCCGCTAATCTGAACTCCGAATCGTTTCGATAACGGGGTATACACAGGAGGAAACTGCGCACAAAAGTGCCACTGGGATAATCAGAATGGGCAGTTCAAAAACATTAAATCGAGCCCTGAGAGCCGTCTTTGTAATGGTTTCCAAAGCAGGAAGAGCCGCCATTACAGCAAGGACCGACAGAGTGAAGGCAAGGAAGGCGACTATGACGGAATCGGAAGGTATCGGTAAGGGCAGTCGCTTCGTGGCCCTTTTTCCGAATGTCGGATGACCATTCGGGTAGGGTGCCGGGCTCTAAATTGGCGAGTTCTTTGCGATTTTGAACGCTTTTGCAACATCGTATTGACAATCTGGTGTTAAAACCGTTCATTTGCGAGGTCGAACTTTCTCGACACGATTTAGCCAAACACGACTCGACTTAACGAAAAGAGTGATGCCATGAATGGAAAACGAGTCCTTTTTCTGATCCTTTCCCTAGGGGTTCTGCTTTTTGTGTTGTATCGCCAATTTGGCGTTTTGACGGCTGAAAAAGCGCCTGATTTGATTGCTTTTCAAACTTCTCGTGACGGTAACGGCGAAGTGTACGTAATGAATCAGGACGGCACGGGTATGGTTAACATTTCTAATCACGATTCCCTCGACTATCATCCCGTTGGATCCCCAGATGGGACCATGCTCGCATGGGTTAGTAGCCGATCTGGAAACCGGCAGGTTTGGGTTTCAGATCGAGATGGCGCGAATCAACGACAAGTGACGAATGGTGCTGTTGACAATATTGACCCCTCATTTTCGGCAGATGGCACCCGGATGAACTTTGATTCGGCCGATTCTACGGGAAATGTCGACATTTACGTGATTTCAGTAGCGGGCGGCGAAGCGCTGAACATAACCAATAACCCTGCGACCGATAGCCATGGATTCTGGTCGCCAACCGGAGACGAAATCGCTTTTTACTCCAACCGGGGAAACCCGATGAGCGACTCCATGGATGTGTACGTCATGAACGCGGATGGATCCAATGTTCGACGGCTCACTAGCGACCCGGGCGATGAACGGTATCCGTCTTGGTCTCCCGATGGCAAGCGCATTGCTTTCAGCTCGACTCAAAGTGGAGATGCAGAAATTTACACCATGAACGCCTCCGATGGATCGGATTGGGTTCGGCTAACATTCTCTGATGGAAATGACTTGGCCCCTGCCTGGTCCCCCGATGGGAACTGGATCGCATTCGTATCGGCGAGAGTGAACGATGTGTTTGAGGTCTTCATAATCGGCGTAGACGGCCAAAACGAGGCCAATCTCTCCAGCCACGAGAAATCAGACAGCAATCCCAGGTGGTTACCGGCAAAGAAATAATCGAGCATTAAAACGCATTTAAAGAGTCCCGTTCGCCGAAAAGTGCGGACGGGACTTTTTATTGCGCCGAGATCACGATAATTTGACCCCATGGAAGAGAATCAAGGCATCCGCATCAACAAGTACCTGAGCGAAGTGGGCTTCTGCTCCAGGCGGGAGGCGGACAAACTGCTGGAAAAGGGTAAGATTACCATCAACGGGAAAAAGCCGGAGTTGGGCACCAAGGTTGGGCCGATAGACATCGTCAAGGTCAATGGGAAACCCATCGGAAAGCCCAAACAAAAGCACGTCTATATTGCCTTTAATAAGCCGGTGGGCATTGTTTCGACCACGGACACCAAGCGTGAACGAAACAACATGATTGACTATATAGGGCACCCAGAGCGCATTTTTCCGATTGGACGCTTGGATAAAGACAGCGAAGGGCTCATCTTTTTGACCAGCGAAGGGGACATCGTCAACAAGATTCTCCGCTCCAAAAATGACCACGAAAAGGAATATGTGGTTACGGTAGATAAAGCGATTGATTCGTCTTTCATCCAGAAAATGAGCGAAGGTATTCCCATCCTGGATACGATCACGCTTCCATGCAAGGCCGAAAAAACGGGCCGCTCCAGCTTTCGGATTGTCCTCACGCAGGGCCTCAACAGGCAAATTAGGCGAATGTGCGAATACCTGGGTTACGAGGTGAAGCAGCTTAGACGGGTGAGAATCATGAACGTCAAGCTCGACATTCCGGTCGGAAAATGGCGCAATCTGACGCCCAGTGAGCTAAAAGAATTGAACTATCTGGTATCGGATTCGGACAAGACGTTTGACTAGGCGATGTGGTGCCCATCACTTGGAACCTCTTAGTTCAGCGGTCAAGTTAAATATCATGTACAGGTCTATTGTTTGTTCAAGACCTGAGTCTTGATCGGTGCCTTCTCCAGAAACAGGAAGTCCGAATAAAAAGCGGTCGCCCGGGGGGAAGGTGTCAAAAAGGTTGGTTCCGAATAGCAACAAGTTACTTGACAAATCTTCTGAAGCAGCTTGGATCGAAAAGCCATTTTCGAGAGTCACAGGACGGCTTTCGCCTCCGGAATCCACATTCATAGCATACAACGTTCCCCATCTGCAGACCATTTGGGGAGCGTTTTTCCATTTTCCCAGATCAAATAAGGAGAGCTATATAGGTTTTCCACTGATTGCACATAAATAGCGCCTTGATCTTCAAAAGCTAGGTAGCGGCTGTCTAGCGAAAAATCGAAATGGCGGGGATTCCCACCTGGGCCGAGATGAGTCAAATCATCTATTCTGTAGGAATATTGTTCGCTATTGTTCAGATCTAAAATGATATAGTAGCTCTGAGAATTCATCAGTGTTGGAATGCCAGCTACCATCGCCGCCATTATCCCATCTGGAGAAATCAGTAAATCAACTAATGTGGAATTTCCAGACTTAAGAATCGTGGCTTCACCCGAATTGCCATTTAGCGATTTCCGCATGATGGATCGGACATTATCTTCGATCCGGCGCGCAAAATAGAGCGAATCGCCAGCCGGATTCCAAGCTGGGTAGTCACTGATCCCCCAGAAGTGAATGACCGGCGCGAGCCCGATGCGAAATCCAAATATCTGATGCGGGAATGATCTGATCGCCCCTGACTTCTTCAACAACAACGGCAGCTATTATCCCGGATGGGTGGACGGCAGCGCTTCGATAAATGCCCGGTGGGAATTCCCTTCCGGGATCTTCAGTGATAAACGTTCCATCAGTCTGTTTTATAACTAGTGGCCGCAAGGGTCGGGAAGCATTGACCGTACCCACGTTCATTCCGGCGTGGGTAAGCGTTCCTTCTTTGGAAATAGAACGGTCTTCGACTCTAACATCTTGTTCAATCGAAATCACGGGGCCGGTTACCTCAAACCGATCTAAATCGAACGGGGCGGCAAGAACGTCATTTTCTTTGTTGAAAATCAAATAACCATAGTCCATGTACTGGGCGAGGGAGCGAGTCCCAACGGAATGGATGCAGCGCTTCAGTTACCTGGGAGGCATTACTGGGATGATGGAGCTGCGCAGCACTTTTAGCTTCTCAGTAGAAGCATTCACGATCGTCTTTACTGGATAAAGCGGCGCTAGGAAGCACTTTTATGGCTACCTCTCGGTCCAATTTGGTGTCCCGCGCTTTGTAGACGATGCCCATGCAGCCTCGACCAAGCTCGGCGACAATATTGTAATGGGAAAGATTGGATCCGATCATAGTGAAGCCTGACTGGGAATTGGAATACCGAGTAGAGAAAACGTAATAAGAAGAAGAATATGATCCTACCCAGTCAGCATGAATGCATGAAGTGCAGCCGGTTTACGCGGTGTAAAGTACAAGCAGACTACCTCGGAATCCGAATAATAAAGGTGGCTCCTTATCCCTTTTCGGATTCTACGGTGAACTGGTCCCCATGCGCTTGCGTCACGGTATCGTAACTCATGGAAAGACCGAGTCCGGTTCCTGACCCAGTAGGTTTGGTGGTGAAGAACAGCTTGAAAATATCTTCCAGATGAGCGGGGTCGATTCCATACTCGCGTTTCCGCCACCTGATAAACATGTAAGCCAGCGCCAAGTGCCGATGGACCCGGTCGTAGAGTAGTCCGAGGCGCTCCAAGAAGCCAAGGAAGCCACCAAACATTTCGAACTTAAAATATAGTCGTGCTTGGCTATGCGCCTAGCCCAATGTGATATTCGACCGGGAGATATGCAAGTTCACTATGTTATCGTTGGCTGGATCTAGTTTTTGTGTCCGGGAGAAAGATTTTTCTATCTTGGATTAAAACGAGATAGCTTTGACCCCACCCGTACTACACATCCAAGACCTTTCAGTGGAGTTTCAAACTCCCACTGGGACAGTAGCGGCGGTTAATGAGTTCAGTTTGACCCTTCAGCCGGGCGAAACAGTCGCTCTCGTGGGTGAATCTGGATCTGGCAAATCGGTTTCGTGTCTTGCGGTTATGGGCTTACTCCCACCGTCTGGTCTGATCAGTTCTGGGTCCATTCTGTTTAACGGCGAGGATCTTCTTTCCTTCGATTCAAACCGTAGACGACGCGTCAGGGGCAAGGATATCGCCATGATTTTTCAGGAGCCCATGACTAGTTTGAATCCAGTTTTTCGGGTGGGTAACCAGATTGCTGAGGCAACCCAGGTCGCTTCTGGAGCCGGTAAAGTGGACTCGATGAAGCGAGCTAAAGAGCTACTTGATCTGGTCCGCATTTCGGACGCAGAAAGTCGTCTAAAAAACTATCCGCACGAAATGTCAGGGGGGATGCGCCAACGCATCATGATTGCGATGGCCCTTGCCGGGAAACCGTCCGTGTTGATAGCCGACGAACCGACAACGGCCCTTGATGTAACTGTTCAGGCTCAAATATTGGAATTGCTCGCTGATATCCAAAAAGAAATGGACCTGGCTATGCTTTTTGTGACCCACGACCTTGGGGTCGTTGCGGGTATCGCGGATCGTGTTTGCGTGATGTACGCGGGTCAGAAAGTTGAAATGGGGGGCGTAAACGAGGTCTACGAACGACCTCTGATGCCGTATACCGCTGGGCTATTAAGCAGCGTTCCTCGTTTGATGCGCACCGGGCGCAGTGATCGCCTTACGACTATTCCGGGTAGTAGCCCTGAACCCGGAACCCATAGAACGGGCTGCGCCTTTGCACCAAGATGTACTTATGTCCAGGATATCTGCCGTGAGGGCCCCATTCCGCTATTAACACAGCAAAGCCGAGAAGCGAGATGCATCCGGCTTGATGATCTGAGCTTAGCATGAGCAAAACCGATCCATTTCTCGTCGTTGAAGACTTGACGGTAGTCTTTCCCGCCAAAGGGGGCAAACATTTGAAGGCTGTGTCCGATGTTTCAATCCAGATTCAGCGTGGTGAAGTGTTTGGGCTGGTTGGAGAGTCTGGGTCGGGGAAAACCACACTTGGAAGGGCTATTCTGGGTCTTGTTCCGGTTTCTTCCGGCAAGGTGTCCTTCGACCAGTCCGATGTACACGCAATGACTTCGAAGGAACTCCAAGTATTTAGAACTAGGGTACAGGTAGTTTTTCAAGATCCTTTTGGGAGCCTCAATCCCAGAATGTCTGTCGATTCCATACTCCGGGAAGCGGTTCTTTTAGTTGATTCTCGAGAAAAATCGAGCGCCCGAATTGCAGAACTTCTCAATTTGGTGGGGCTTTCGTCAAATGCCAAGTCCAAGTATCCACACGAATTTTCTGGTGGTCAAAGACAACGAATTTGTATCGCTCGAGCGTTGGCGGTTAGGCCGGAGTTCCTCGTAGCGGACGAGCCGGTGGCTGCCCTCGACGTATCCGTCCAAGCCCAGATCGTAAACTTATTGCAGGACCTTCAACACGATCTCGGATTGACCATGCTTTTCATCGCTCACGACCTCGCAGTGGTACGACACATTTCTGACCGAATCGGAGTGATGTATCTTGGGCGGCTTCAGGAGGTCGGAACGGCGGATGATATACTGGACAGAGCGGCTCACCCGTATACGCGCGCCCTCCTTTCGGCCGTGCCCAATCCCGATCC
>CALFHN010000099.1 GCA_937876355.1 uncultured Bacteroidota bacterium
TCTTTTCCTGTGGGTTTCCTTCATCTATCGGGCTCCTTGCGCCGTTGAGTCTTTCTACACAGGCGTTCTGGTGAGGATTTTACCAGCGCTTTTATGGCCTGATCCAGATGGTGTCGGGATAAAACATTGGGTCGAAGGCAACTATTTTGGTACCAAGCAGCGTCCATTCGAATAGAGCAACCTAACGGCTGGGGGATTTGCGGTGAGCAGTTCACCCACCTATCAGAACATAACTGTTTCAAACCATCTCAGCCAGTCGTGCGAGTCCGTAACATGCCCTTGATATCATGCGCACTTCTAACGGTTTTCCCAATACCCAGGCTTTTGACGATGATGTGGAATTGCAATTATTTCGATTACTCCGATGCGTTGTCGATAAACAATTGAAAAGGGGAATCGCTTTAGAACATGTTTCCTGCAACTCTGACTGTACGTTTGAGAGGCATCAGGAAAGCGCTGGATATCTCGAATGGCTGCCGATACTTCGTCAAGAAAAGTAGTAGCTACCAACTGGCTTCGCTCAGCATACCACAGGACAGAGCGATCTAGCTCAGAAAGAGCTTCTGGATGAAATCTAACGTCTGGCGTTGCCACTAATACTCTGTTTCAGCTGTGACATGACCTGTTCGAATGGGATTGTTGTAGCTGTCCCTGCATCCAGGTCAGCAACCCTTCGATTAACTTCTTCGAGCCAATCTTTTTCTACATCAACATCATGATCTGACTCCAAGCTTTCAAGAAGAACGCCGGCAAGAAGGGCTCGGTCACTTTCATTTAGCGAAAGAGCATTTTTCAAGATTGAATGTGCAGCCTGGGTCATAGTCTGTCTTCTCAAAGGTTGTGGCCTGATTCAAGATAACAAGAAATACTGAATGTTATCGCGCTGAATTGTCTTTCGAGAACTCGTACACGACTTTAGGACATGAGAAAACGGCTACTTCAACTCACTTCTGTCTTCATCTCATTCGGTAACGAGACAACCGATCTGCTTTCCCTTTTTTATATATTTTAGCGCCCTCATATTTGTCTGTTGCCATAGTCCTCCTACTTGCTCTTCCTAGTTCCATTCCTATACGGGAGGTACTTGTTCAATCACTAATTGCTCGTAATCCCCTCAATTTAGCACGTTAAGGCCGTTTTGAGATCGTCATAATTAGCTGGTACAACTCGGATATCGTCCTGAGGCTTGCAAGCGCTGTGTTCGATAGAGTGTCAGGTTGGGCAACCTTTGAGGATCAAGAGGAATTCTACCCATTTCGGTCCTCTTTTTTTATACTGAAGTCCGACTAGCGGGAAATCTGGAGCTCATTTTCTCTCTGCGTCATTCCTGGGATCACCAAGTTCGAGATTAAGCCTAACTGCTTCATTCATGAGTGCTGCAGCAGGTACACTGGCAATCGAATCAGCTTCAAGTATTTCCATTCTTGCCATCTCATATTTTCCGCCTGGTTTCAAACGGGGTTCTAACTCTAACATCCTATTACCGCGCCAGAATCCGAACAGGATACGTTCTTATTCTACTCTGATAAGGAAAGCAGGCCCGTTGAATTGATAGACAAGATGTCCCCATTTAACAGTCTCGTCAATGTTCTGGATAGCCAGGGCCTTTGATCGGAGGCTTTCTCCATAGATTCGACGCCAACCAGCAAACGACTCCACGTACTCGTCTGCACTCAATCGTCGTTGCAGCTTTTTCATTTTTCCACCATCTTGAGCTAGCTCTACATTACTCGGGTTTTTATCTCGCAAAATCAGCGATATGCCATCGTTCAATAACCTGTTATCTATGCTTTCTTGTCGACCCTTAGGTACGTTTAGTACCTTTCTTGCCAAATCAACCCTTCTCCCACAATGAAACTACTTTTCGCCACCGCGCTCGCCCTGATCATTGTTTCTGGATGCGGTGGTAAAGCGCAAGTTGAAGAACCAGCAAGGCGTCCGAATGTGCTGATGATCATGATCGACGACCTGGGGTGGACGGATCTCCACATCCAGGGAAACGAGAAATTGGAAACGCCGATGTTGGATCACTTCGCATCTCAAGGCATGCGTTTTACCGATAGCTATGCGGCCGCTCCGGTTTGCTCGCCGACACGCGCCGCGATCATGACAGGCATGTCGCCCGCCAGACTGGCCATCACCAACCACGTGTCGGGTAATCAGGATCGATTTCAGCCACCAGGAGCCACGCTCAGGGCTGCCGAAATGATTAATCATCTCGATCTGGACTATGTGACGCTTGCCGAAAAACTCAAGGAAGGTGGATACACGACAGGCTTTTTTGGAAAGTGGCATCTTTCTGGTATCGGCGATGAAATGGATACGCTCGAACCGAGCCGGAGGCCGCAACATCAAGGGTTCGATGTCAACGTGGGCGGACTGAGCTTCGGGGGCCCACCCAGTTTCTTTGACCCCTACCAAAACCCAGAATTGGAGGACCGGCAAGAGGGTGAGTACCTACCATTTCGGCTGGCCGATGAAGCGATGGGGTTCATTGAAGAGCATCAGGACAAGCCATTTTTCGTCGCGCTTTGGCCGTACACGGTCCACTGGCCGATGGAAGCCCCCCAGGACCTGGTAGACAAGTACGCCAATCGCCCTGGATTCGAAGATTATGGCGATGGCATCGAGTCGAGCACCACGTACGCGGCGATGATCGAAGCGATGGACGATGCTGTGGGTCGCGTATTGGCAAAGCTGGATGAATTAAACCTCGCCGAAGAGACTTTGGTCATTTTTACCTCCGACAACGGCGCGTACGGCGGCGTGACCGACCTCGCACCACTTCGCGGCGTAAAAGGGCATCTTTACGAAGGCGGAATCAGGGTCCCCCTTTTCGTGAGATGGCCGGGCCAGATCGAGGCCGGAACGGTGTCCGGGGAACCGGTGATCAGTACGGACTTCTTTGCCACTATTCTTGATGTCGCAGGGCTCGAACCTACGCCTGGCGTACCGCTAGATGGCGAAAGCATCCTTCCTGTCCTTCGCCACACGGGAGAGATGGAAAGGGAAGCCATTTACTTCCACTACGCTAACTACGCTTTTCATGGTGAAAACCGTCTAGGAAGCGCCATTCGGCAGGGCGACTACAAGCTCATTCATTTTTACGACCAAGACGAGGTGGAGCTTTACGACGTCGTGAACGATTTGTCGGAAACGACCAACCTCGCGGGAGAAATGCCCGAAAGAGCCGCCGAAATGAAAGCAAACCTCCAAGCGTGGCTGATAGCGTCGGGGGCGAAGATACCGAGGCCTCTTTAGGGAGGCGATTAAGGGCGACGATTGAGGGTAACGATGAGGGCGCCAGGGACCACTACTTCATTTTCCAGGTGTCCCAATACGGACTGTCATCCTTAATTTCAGTCCAAAATGAACGCATTTGTCCAGTCATGTGGGTCAGGCGTTCGGGCTCCAGATAGGACAGGCGAAGCACGGCCCCCAGAACCGCCAAACGCCACCTCATTCATCCTGTAACGACTGCGCCCAGTTCTGCCACCACTCAATTACGACATAATCTGGTGGGGGCGATCATTAGTTAGCAGTAAGATCCGATCGCTGGTCGGATCGAGAGAAAAACCTTCGACCAGTCCGTCTGTTGTGAGTTGTACTGCCGTACCGATCGTGCGAAATTCACTACCACCGCTCTACGAAGAACTGCGCCTACTCAATGCCGCCTATGATGCCGATC
>CALFHN010000100.1 GCA_937876355.1 uncultured Bacteroidota bacterium
CCATCGGATATTTTTTACCCGACTCGTAATTTGCGGGATACAAAAGGCGGCCCTGAAGTGCGACTCCGTTGTCGTTTGTAAAATCGACCAACTCTGAGTGTGCCCAATAATAATCCGACTGCTGTTTATTGGTATCAGTGAGCTGAATGGGGTTGTTAAATGACTCATCGACCGCGAAGATATTAGGCGACTCATCCGCCTTCTGCGTCATAAATGTAAAAACGGGCGCATCAGTTGCTTTACGGAGGCTGGAAATCATCCGTGGCTCATAGACCAGTTTTTCCAATGTAGCTTCGTCCTCACTTCGCCGAGGATTTTTTCGCAAGATGTAGTAGCCAGAGTCTTTGGTAACTTCGCCATACGCACTGAAGAAGACAGGATCGTTGGGAGCGATGGTCTCCTTTTCGAAATCTAATCTAGTCTGGCGAAACCGAACGCTGTCTTTAGCGCCAAACGTTAGACGTTTGGCGCCACTACCATTAGCTTTCACCTGGTAGGCATCAAATTGGTCGTAGAGTATGACGGAATTGTCTTTGTCAGTCCACTGGGCACTTCCAAAAGCACGATCTTCTTCCCTTCCGTAAACAGCCGTAAAATCATTGAATTGAGTATCAATGTCCTCGGTAAGGTTTCTGTGCTCACCGCTCGCAACCGAATAAGACCACCAGTCGTTTTCGCGGAAATAAAGGACAAAATATCCGTCCGGAGATGTGCTGACGAATTCAATCCGTTCAAGTATTCGTTTGCGCTCTCCTGTTTCGGTGTCCATTACGTACACATCTTGCCAAGATTCCCTAAATGCAGGCTCATAAGGAGTTGTATCGTATCCAACAGCATGCTTTTGATCACCGGTTAGAGTTACTCGTTTTATCTGATCATCCGTAAGTTTGGCGAACTTATTTTTTGGCAGCGTCCATGAGGATTGGTAGGTATAGTCTCGGTCTCTATTGGCCCGTACTCCTTGACTCGGTTGAACAATAGGATCCTTCCAATGCCAAACATCTACGCCGGCTGGATCTAAATCCTTATCTCGATCAGCGTTCGTTTTCTCCTTAACGTCCGTCGAATCAGAATCGGCTTTTTTCTCTTCGGCATCAGATTCATCTTGGATTCGAGATTTGAGACCAAAAAATAGCTTTGAGCCGTCTTCTGACCACGACAAATCGCCTTCGGAAGCAATACGAAAGTCAGCAGGAAATTCCGCGTAAGATGCAGCATCAAATGTGCGTTCCACCGCCTTCGCATTAAGTTTGCTGAACGCATAGACTAGATGGTCGGGGTAATCTTTCCCTTTTCTAGTTCCTTCCTTCAAAAAGGCTAGGTCGAATGAGTCTTTTCTCCATTGCAACCTTGAATAGGTCCGGACATCGCTATCTAGGATTTGGGTCGTAGAAGTCTTCAAGTCAATCAACTGGACTCCATTTCCAAGTTTGTCCGATGCATCAATGGCCACAGCGAGCAACGCACCTTCTGGGCTAAAGGCAAATTCCGACACGCTTCCAACATTTTGCATCGTGCCGGAACTAAGATTTCGAACAACTAAGTCCGATCCTTCTGTCTTTACTCCTTCTGCTTTGTATTTGCGAATGGCCAGAAACATACCATCATCTGAAAACGTGGCCGACTGCACAAATTTAATGGTGTCGACTTTTGAGGTATTCAGGTTCATTAATCCCAATGACGATTTTATGGTCTCTTTGGCCTTGTCCTTTTTCTTGGTATCCTCTTCCGAAATGCCAATTGTAAAAGCCAGCCAATTATTGTCATTGGAAAACCGGGGAGCGCTCGAGTACATAAACTTGTGCTCGGTATCGCCCTTTACCGGACGCACGATGAGCCACCCGTCCCCTTCTTCAACGCCTATCTGGTACGCGAACCACGAACCATCAGGAGATAAGGTATTCGACCCAATGCGCTCCCATTGGGCATAATCTTCGAGGGTCAAATCCTTTTTTTGAGCGAAAAGAACGACGGGTGCAAAGGTAAAAAGAACTACAAGCGCCCAAAGGCGGGGCTGAATAAAGCGAATCATGTGCATGGCTGAAAAATATGGAAGGTGCGGGATAGCAAATCCCAATATCCTAAGGACAATTTTCCCTAAGGCGAATATCCTGAATACCAAGAGCGGCGTAAGGACTAGATTCGACAAGAAACTCAGGAAATGCAAATGGTACTTGGAAGGGCAGCACGCCAAAACAAGTTGATCTAGTCACCATCAGATCTTACCATTCAAGGGCAATCACAAGATCGGGTCCGAACATGGAAAAGGGTAGCACACTTCGAGTTCTTTTATTAGCCGTCTTCCTCGGTGCCATCATTTACTGGACCGTAACCGCCTACAACAACAAATGGTGGGGAATCATTCTGGGAATGATTATTGGAAACTCTTTAGGGAGAGAACTGAAGGTTTGGATGGACGTCAGAAAGGAAAAAGCGTCATAGTTGACCCAGCTAGGACTTTCGACAAGCACATGCATTTAGAAACTGAACGCCTGATCATCCGGAAATTTCGGCCATCAGATGCTGTTTTTATTTTGAAATTGGTTAACGAACCAGCGTTTCACGCCAATATTGGAGACAAAAATATCCGAGATGAGAATGATGCACTCGCCTACATTCGTAAATCAGGATCGGAAAGCTACGCAAGGTTGGGATTTGAAATGTATTTGGTTGCATTAAAAGATTCCGGCGCGTCAATCGGAATATGCGGACTACTTCAACGCGAATTCCTTCCACATCCGGATTTAGGTTTTGCCTACGCATCCGAATTTTGGAACAAGGGATACGGAACGGAAGCTGCAAAGGCCGTAATAAGTTGGGCGACAACCACTTTAGGCCATTCTAAACTATCAGCTTTTACATCGACCGCAAATGGAGCGTCGCTTCAGCTATTAAAAAAATCAGGCTTTGTTTCCCTAGGTGAACAGATTTTACCGGGCCGAGAGGAAAAGAGTCATGTACTACTTTGGCACGCCCCTGCTGAAAAGACCTAAACTCCTAGCGCTTCTCGCACCGCTATCGAACCAGGCTGAGCGATCTTGTCTGTACGTCTTTTTCGGTCGTTAATCTCATAAAATACGTACCACTTCGAAGTGAACCAGCCTCAAATGGGATTTGGTGACGACCCGGCTGAAGCGGCCTGTTGACCAAGGTTGCTACATTTTTACCCGCCACATCAAATACATCGATACGAACCGATTGGCCTCGTTCCAGCTCAAAGTCAATCATCGTCCGGTCTCTAAACGGATTCGGGTAGTTTGTAAGCAATCGAACGGACTCGGGCACCGCCCAAGGTTCAGTGTTCGTCACAAAAGACGAATCGAGGATAGGAACGGGCGTGAAGGATCCTGTAATCAGCGATGTGACCTCGGATTCGGAAAGGCCAAACCAATCTTTGAGAATTGAGGCATACAATCCACGGAAATCTATGTTATAGCTAAGATTTCCGCCAGGTTCCAACTGGGTAAGACTTGGTTGTTGTCCAATTAGCCCACCGGCAACACCCCCTCCAAACATGAATAGAGGCGCTGAAGTCCCGTGGTCTGTGCCTCCAGATCCATTTTGATAAATGCGACGACCGAATTCTGAAAAGGTCATAACTAGGACTTCTTTGTCCCATCCATCCGCTTTTAGGTCATCCATAAACGCCCCAATCGCATCGGACAATTGCTGCATCAAACTTTGGTGCCGGTTCAACTGATTCGAATGCGTATCGAATCCACCCAAATTCAGGTGGTAAATATTGGTGCCCAACCGACCCCTGATTAATTTGGCGGTAACAGCGAGGTTACCTGAAAGTCCAAGATTGGATGGATACTCGACCAAATTTGAACCTTTGTTGGCCGCCGCCTGGATAGATTCAGCAAACTGGAACGAGTCATTGGCTACAGATTTGACGAAAGAAAGCTCACTTCCAAACGATGTTGAGGGGGCGAAGGACTCATCGAAAATAGCTCCGTCTGCGGCAAACCGATTTAAGAGAGCCAAATTTGGAAACGCAATTCCCATTCGGGAAGCCGAACCTTGGAATAAGAGCGGAGCGCCATTTCCAAGTTGCAAAGCAAGAGGATAAGTGGGATTTGTCGATATAAACTCAGGGTACTCCTGCGTGAGATATCGGCCTAGCCAGCCGGTCGAATCGATGTTTTTGGCTGAGTCGGCCGTTAACCAAGCATCCGTGGAAGAAAAATGGGATAAGCTCGGGTCTTCGTACCCTACTCCACGAAGGACCTGCATAACTCCATCTTGATAGAGTCGTTCGAATGACACCAAGCTCGGGTGCAATCCAAGCTCAGCACTTAGAGGCAACACTGAGTTTTCGGGAATCCCGATGGACGGACGAATCCGATAATATTCCGGGTCCGTGTACGGGACCACTGTGTTTAGTCCGTCGTTTCCGCCAGAAAGTTGGACGAGCACCAAGATTCTATCCGTACCAGAGCGCGATAGCGATTGCAAAAGAGGGGAAGTCGAAAATGCTCGAACTGTAGAAGCACCAAATCCAAAAGCGCTACCCGTTGTTGCTAAGCCCAAACCCTGAAGAAACTGGCGGCGGGACCACGTAACATGTGCCTGAGCGTGTTTTTCGCCGTCCTCTAGACTGATTCCTGCGCCAAGCTGAACATTACCTGACGTATGGTCGTGATCACACATATCTATACCTACATCAATTGATATTCAGGAAACTGTGAAAGACGAATTAAATATTGCACAATCCGGTCTGCAGCGCCCCCGATGCTAAGATCCCATTCATACCATGGAAGCCCGTTTAGAAATATTTTGACTAAGTTTCGCTGATATGCCGGTCCATTTAAAAACCAATCTGGTAGAGGCCTATTGAGCAAATCTCCCTCAAAGGGCTCTTCAATTTCAGCTACTTCTACCCATTCAAGAGGCACGGCTAAAACGTGCCCAGCCAATGCTAAGGCGAGGTCGATGGCAGGACTCGTGGACCCTGTCGGCGTCATCGATTCCGCAAAAGCCAATATCTGATCAGGTTCAGAATAACGTCGAACGATCAGATCAGAGGTTGACCATCGTGCTGCCAATGTACTCGTCGTTATCCAATTTCGGTGTCCTGGCCACCCCGCCACATTCGGTGGGTTTAACAGCGTTTGATCTAGTGGAATTATGGCGCGGCGAACGAACTCCGCTTGCTCATCATTTGGTACAATATCCATCTCCACATAATGCCCAATACAAAGGTCGGCTGGGGACTTTTCCCGTGCACTTATTACGGTGGAATCGAAAAATGCCGAACTAACTAACAAAACCCTTAGAGCCGGCTTTATCTCAAAATTTGAGGATAGTAACGCGGCTGAAACAGCCGAAATTAAAGCTGGATTGGGATCGCGATACACAAATTCGGTCACCAACTTTTTCGCCATGAAATAAGCAATTTGTTCTGCGCGTTCATCAAACAGAATGTCTATGACGTCATCGTAACCAAACTCACCCGTTCGGCCAAAAAAAGTCTTGTTACCATCGTCAAAAGCGGCATAAGAAAAATGGACATCCCAGTTCTCCAATGTCGCTAGTCCCCAACCGGAAAGCGCTTTGGCAATTTCTTGGACATCAGATTCAGTGTAATTCGGTATTCCATCTCTATTAAGTGGCCCCATCGTGAACAATTCCATCAATTCACGGGCATAATTTTCATTTGGAGCGTTGCCATTATTAATATTCCCATCTAAATAGATGAGCATCGCTGCATCTAGCCCGATTAGTCGAACAAAATCTTTAAAATTACCAAAGGCATTTGTTCTAAGAGTATTCAGATATCTGTAACCCCAAGCGGAGTACAGGTAGTCGACATAACTTGTCACAAAATGGTCATGCCAGAAAAGCGTAAGCCGCTCTCTGAATCGATTTTTGGCCATTTGTTGTATCCAGTCGACGGTCAGCTCAACACGCCAAGCAGTGTTATTTTGAGCAAACGCAGCCCTAACCTCGGAAGATGCGCTTCGAGGAGGAATAAGATCATTGGCCCAAGTCGGCGTTTTTGGGAGTGGCGCGCTGGTAGCAGCTGCCAAAATAACATCAACAATTTCGGCAGCCGTTCTGCCGGCTAAAGCTTCCGCTTCGCCAGGCTTGGCACCGAAACTAGTTCGCCTTAAAAGGTGACGAGCTTCATAAAGAGTCAATGGTGAAGTGTATTCGTCCATAGTCTAAATATCGACTTGAGTGACTTAAAATTCTAGCTTCAACCTGTTACAAATGTGTGCTATTTCCGTGATTGAAATGTTAAACGGCCCGCTACTGAAAAGCTCCCGAATACCTGAGGTTAAAAATGAATGTCGCGCTTGAATAAAGGGTCCAGTTTGGGACAAAAAAAGAGTGGTGTGGGCCTTTTAGGCCAGTACCACGCTTAATCCAAGGAGGATGGTCATGAAAGAAAAACATTCTGTTCGGTCAAGTCGCAAAATGCAAGGAGACCGATTGGCTTGTGGTATTTTTTGGCGAATCCTTTACTGAATCCTCAGGCTGTAATAGCAGGCCACTTTCCACCTGTGCAGGAGTCAGTCCTGCGTTCATTGCCCAGTAAAGAGCTGCGGCAGCCGTTACGTGTGGCGCAGCCATTAAGGTGCCAGAGCGTACAATTCTGATATTGTTGTTTAAAAAAACACCTGCCAATTCACCGTTTGAATCTCGAACCAATTCACCTCCATTCGGATTGAAACTAGCCTCCGTAATTCCAGCAGCATCAAAGGCCTTGTCATTACCAAGCGTTGCGAATCCTTGCATTCCCTTCAGTACGACGGGATTCTCTGGAAACATCTCGTCTAAAAACTTTTTGTTTGGCAGAGAATTGACCCACGCTCCCTCGTCCCTACCCCTATCCCTACCCCTACCCACGATCCACTCTCCGGGAGGAGTTTCCAGCTTTGTTTTCAGACGTTCCTGAATTTCGGATTCTGTTTTGACACCCGACAAATCGACTTCGTCATGTTTTTCACGCATTTCGTGAAGGTGCCCATGGCTTTCAACCAAACCCGGGAGGACTGTTGCTCCATCCAAACGGATCACTTGTGTTTGAGGGCCAGCCATTTGGGTCATCCCGCGACATTGGATACACATTTCCGCCAAGCAAAATGAGTTCTTGAAATACAATTTCCTGAGCGCATCCGAATCCTAAAACGACCATTCCGGCATAAAATACGAGCTTAATGACCTCTTTTTGGACGGAAACGAAGCGTATCCGGAGGGTCTGTGGAAATCTCTTCAAATGTTTCATCGCTCAACACGGTCCGAGTGGAATTTCATGAACTCATTAGGGTATACTTAGCGCGGTCATGATAATGAACATTCCACTTATGTTGGAAATTGATTTCCAAGGCACACGTCTGAATCAAGTTTATTCATTGTGAAAAAAGTTTGCCATTGTAGTGACATTCGCAAAACAGAATTGTTAACCACCCCAAAACTCCCCCTGCTAGCACTGGCCGTACTTTTCCAGTTCGCCTGTGGTCAGACAACTACTGTCGAGAACACCGAAACAACAACTAGTACCCCGCTAAATTGGCGTCCCAATCTTTCGTCCGTTTTGGATCACATCTCTGAAATCCAGCAAAATGCCAACACGCAGACCGAAATGACGATCTCTGCGTTTATGGAATTGAACGTCTTGGACGCCGAACTGTACATCGGCATAATGGACTACGCAGAACATTGTTCTCCAGCGGGACGGACAGATCTTTTTGCAGCACACACCTTGTGGCTTGAACATCGTACGGCAGCGGGTGGCGAATCTCGGTCTGAATTTGATGGAGGAAGCATGGCGCCCATGATAGAAGCCATGAAAATGGCAGAATGGACTCGCATTCGAACCAATAAATTTAATGCTTTGGAACGAAGAACCACTTGCCCAAGTCCTGATGAGACCGCTCCTGCTTTGACTTTGACTGATGCGGGATTTGGCCCTATCGGAATGGAATCTCCCTTTTCTGAAACGTTTGTTTCAGACGTTTTTCCTCAGGTATCAACTTCTGTCAGCACGTACGAAGGTGAAACAGGAATGATTACCGCAATGGAACTGTCAATTCAAATGAGACGTCTTGGCACCATTTCCCCTGATTACTCCGGTTTAAAAGTGGGATCAATCGAACTTAGGGGCGAAGGATATACCAGTCCAGAAGGAAAATATCCGGGAGAATATCTAGACACGTCCTCGTTTTCCTGTGGACCAGGAATGGAGCACTACAGCGGATTTGCGATGTGCACCAATCCATCTTATCAGAACATTACATATGTTTTCAAATTGGAAGACTGGGAGGGCCCGGACGGGGAGTTACCTCCTCAGGACCGTTGGAACAATTTAAATTTGGACGCCATGATCTGGTTTCTATGTTGAAATAACATCCCACATTACGCCATTCTTATAAAAGACTACACTCATGAAATTTGTCGCTGCTCTCTGCTTTATGGCACTTATAGCTTGTCCAGCCTCCGCACAGATGGAGACGGACGCCATCAACAAAGTGCTAGATAACGTACACAAATTGGCTTCAGAAGCCGATTTTGACGGTTATTTTGCCCTTTACACTCCTGATGCCATCTTTTTAGGTACGGACGCCATGGAACGCTGGTCCATTGACGAGTTCAAAGGTTACGCGAAGCCATCATTTGACAAAGGGAAGGGATGGACATATATCTCTACAGAACGACATATTTACCTGGGCCCGGATGAAAAAACGGCTTGGTTTGACGAAACGCTAGATAACGAGGGTTTCGGAGAATGCCGTGGTACTGGTGCTTTGATCAAAACGGATGGGGTCTGGAAAGTAACTCAATACAATCTAACGATGCCCATCCCCAACGATTTGCTGCGCACCGTTGCTGGTCAAATTCGGACCTTAAAATCTGGAAATTGAAAGAATTCTTTTTTAAACACTATTTTGGGATAGTGCACATTCCTAAGGTACCCTAATGAAAGAAACCAAGATTAAGTTTTCCTCCCGCGACGGGGCTGATTTTGTTAAAGAAGTGAGGGCGGAAGTCAATCAATACTTTGTTGACTCTGGCCTCTCTCGGCATGCGAATGGAGCTATGCGTTTCAAAACTGTAGCCATTTTGCTCATGTTTTTTGGCCCATATGTACTCATTATGTTGGGTGGAATTAGCCTCATGCAAATGTGGTTTTTAACCTTCATTATGGGAATTGGCGCGGCAGGGATGGGTTTTAGTGTTTCGCACGATGCATTACATGGAGCGTATTCTTCGAAATCATGGGTCAATGCAACGCTGGGTTATTACTTCGACCTGTTGGGAGCCAATAGCTACATGTGGAAAATCACCCATAACGTAATCCATCACACATACACTAACATTACCGGCGTAGACGAAGATCTAACTGTTTCTCCTCTGGTCCGCCTTTCTCCTGAAGCGCCTAGGTATTTTTTCCATCGCTTTCAGCACTTCTTTGCGTTTCCGGCCTATAGCTTAGCGACCATAAATTGGTTGTTTGCGAAGGATTTCCAACAGTTTCTAAAAAAGGATATCGGACCCTATAAGGATAAAAAACATCCTCCTTTTGAAATTTTCATGCTCGTAGTGACTAAGATCGCCGCTATTACTTTTCAAGTTGTCCTTCCGCTATGGTTACTTGATATAACTGTAGGACAATTCGTGATCGGATTTTTGACAATGCACATGACGGCTGGACTCATTTTGGGAGTCATTTTCCAGCTCGCTCACGTAGTAGAGGGACCAGAGTATTTGGCTCCAGACGAAAATGGCGATATGGAAAGCTCCTGGATCATCCACGAAATGCGTACGACTGCCAACTTTGCAAGGAATAACCACTTATTAACGTGGTATGTGGGAGGCCTGAATTACCAGATCGAACACCATTTATTCCCGCAAACCTGTAGCATTCATTATCCGGAACTGAGCAAGATCGTACGGGAAATAGCGGCCAAGCATAACGTGCCCTACAATTATCATCCGACTCTGCTTACCTCCATCAAGTCCCACATCAGCATGCTCAAGCAGCTAGGACGTCCGCTTGAAGCATGAACAGGATTAAATTCACCCTTCCAGGCATTGGAATGATGG